>DATIOP010000128.1:0-4198 GCA_035472975.1 Gemmatimonadales bacterium | reverse complement strand
GCGGAACCGTTCCCACAATACGATCACGGCGAGGATGCCGGGAACGACGGCGATGGCCCAGGGTGGAATGGGGAGCCCAGCCTTGGAGCCGAGTCCCATCGCCGCACCAATGAGCACGACGCCGAGTACGGTGCGGAGTGTGCCGGCGGGAAGGCGAACTGACATGTGGCTGCCGAACCAGACGCCGGGCACGGAGCCGATGAGAATAGTTCCAGCGAGGCGCCAGTCTACGTTCCCCGCGATGATGTGCGCGATCCCGCCGGCCCAGAGCACGATGGCCGCGTGGAAGATGTCGGTGCCGACCACCTTGTAGGGGCTCAAGCGAAAGAGCAGGATCAGGCCCAGTGCGATGAGCGATCCGCTTCCCGCCGAGGTAATTCCGAGAACGAAGCCGACCGAGAGACCCAGTAGCACCGCAGCAATCTTGTGCCGCGCTTCCATCTCGACGTGATCCCGCTCGCGGGCGATGAGCTGCTTGAGGAAAATCGCGCGGATTAGAGTGAGCGCACCGGTGAAGGCGATCGCACCGGCGAGGAGCAGGAGCATCGTGTGATCAAACTTGGCCCCGCCAAGACTCTTACGCAGCACACCGACGACATATACGCCGAGGACTGCGGCCGGCACCGATCCCAGCGCCATCCACCAGGAGAGCGCGTAGTCCACCGTCTTCTGTTTCATGTGCTTGAAGCCGCCGACCGTCTTGGTCACTGCACCGTAGACCAGGTCGGTTCCGACGGCGGTCGCTGGCGGGGTGCCAACGAACAACACCAGAAGTGGCGTCATCAACGCACCACCGCCGATTCCGGTCATTCCTACCAGAATCCCGACGCCGAGGCCGAAGCCAATGACCAGTGCGGGATTGAAGCTCACGGGCGCCATGTGATTGCCACAGAAGAGGTTGGAGAGCCGGTACTCAACCTGTAGGATGAGGGTGTAACCCGCAAGGATAGGGCCAGTGGGTGGGAGAAGGGAGACGGGAGATGGGAGACGGGAAAAGCGGTGAACGGTGGTGGTGAACGGGGAAAAGGTGTCAGGGGTCAGGTTTCAGGGGTTACGGATTGGGCTGTCATTCCGAGAGCTTGCCAGAGCTCTGCGAGGGGAGCGAAGCGACGAGGGATCTAACCTGCCTTACCTTGGTAATTCGGGATAGGATAGTAGATCCCTCGCTGCCCTCGGGATGAGGTGTTGCCTCGTTTCGACCACCCCTGACCCCTGACACCTGATCCCTGACACCTCATCCACCGTGACCATCGCGGACC
This sequence comes from Gemmatimonadales bacterium, assembly GCA_035472975.1. Classification (GTDB taxonomy): domain Bacteria; phylum Gemmatimonadota; class Gemmatimonadetes; order Gemmatimonadales; family GWC2-71-9; genus DATBGE01. The sequence continues at coordinate 2,939 of DATIOP010000128.1, read as the reverse complement.
TCGGCACCACCTTCGAAGACCGCTACCTCATCGAGCGCGAACTCGGTCGCGGTGGGATGGCCGTGGTCTATCTTGCCCGCGACCGGAAGCATGAGCGGCCGGTTGCGCTCAAGGTACTCCAGCCGGAGTTGTCACACTCACTCCAGAGTGAGCGGTTCCTCCGCGAGATCAAGCTGGCCGCGAGTCTCACCCATCCTCACATCGTGCCGGTCTACGACTCGGGCAGCCACGATGGGCAGCTCTACTACGTCATGGCCTACATCGAGGGCGAATCGCTGCGGGTGCGACTGAATCGCGAAGGCCGGCTGCCGCTCGAAGAGGCGTTGAAGATCGCGCGTGAGGTGGCGGACGCGCTCGACTACGCGCACACCCGCGGGGTAATTCATCGCGACATCAAACCCGAGAATGTGCTGCTGGGATCCGGTCACGCCCTGGTGTCAGACTTCGGCATCGCCCGCGCGATTTCCGAAGCGGAAGTTGGTGAAGCGACCGCCGGGCACATCCTCGGCACCCCGGACTACATGAGTCCGGAGCAGATCTCCCGCGATGTTGACCTGGACGGACGCACCGATATCTACAGCCTGGGGTGCCTGCTCTTCGAGACGCTCGCAGGAAAGCCTCCCTTCGGAGGACTCACGGTGCGGTCGGTCATGCTGCGCCGGTTGGTAGACCCTGCCCCGTCGTTGCGCAGCGTTGATGGCGAGATTCCGCCCGCCATCGATGCCGCCGTTTCCCGAGCGCTGGAGACCGAGCCGCGCGACCGCTTCCCCAGTGCGGCAGAGTTCGGCGCTGCTCTTGAGCCCGGAGGCATTGTGGTCGAGCAGGCAACGAGGGCCTCGAGTGCCAAGCAGGAGACAGCGCCTGAAGCGTCCATCGCGGTGCTCCCCTTCGCCAACCTCAGCTCGGACCCCGACACCGAGTACTTCAGCGACGGGATGACCGAGGAGATCATCAACGCCCTGAGCCAGGTCCCCAGCCTCCGGGTCGCCGCACGAACCTCGGCGTTCGTCTTCAAGGGAAAGAGCGTGGATGCCCGCGAAATAGGCGAGCGCCTGAGAGTGCGGACCCTGCTCGAAGGCAGCGTGCGCAAGGCGGGCGACCAGGTGCGGGTCACTGCCCAGCTGATCAACGCGGCCGACGGCTATCACCTCTGGTCCCACAGCTACGATCGGAAACTGGCGGACGTGTTCGCGGTACAGGACGAGCTAGCCCGGGCGATCTCGAGCAACCTCACCCGCACCGTCACCACGCCGCCGCAACTGGTCGGACCGAAAACCCGGAAGCCGGAGGCTTACAACCTCTACTTGAGGGGTCGGCACGCGTGGGCGCAGGCGACGCCCCAGGGTTTTGCCCAGGCGCTCACCTTCTTCCAGCAAGCCCTCGAGCTCGATCCCGACTACGCCCACGCCCACGCCTGGCTGGGTTACGCCTACGCGATGCTCGGCCTGGAAGAGTTTGGTGTCCTGCCGCCGGAGCAGGCGATCCCGCCGGCGAGGGCCGCGGCACTCCGGGCGGTCGAGTTGGACGACACGTTGCCGGACGCGCATCTCACCCGCGCGATCGTGGCGACGCTCTACGATTGGGACTGGGATCTTGCGCAGCGGGAGTACGATCGAGGCATGGCGCTCGGCTCGAGCGGTCCGGCCCAGCACTGGTACGCCTTGTTCCTTTCCATCATCGGTCACGCCGAAGAGGCCATGCAGGTGATTCGACGCGCTCAGGTGACCGATCCGCTGTCGGTCACGATCCAGGTAAGCGTGGGCCGGTGCCTGTATTATGCGCGCCGCTTCGATGAGGCCGCCGATGCACTTCGCGCCCACCTCGAGGTGAATCCAGACTCCTACCAGGCGTACGTGGAGATGGCGCGGCTCTCGTTGGCACGGGGAAGATTCGAGGAAGCAATTGATACGACGCAACGAGCGATCGAGATGATTGGACGACAGCCGATCCTCCTGGGCCTCCTCGGCCAAGCCCTGGCCAGGTCGGGTCACAAGGCAGAGGCCCAAGCGCTGCTCGCGGAGCTGCGACAGATGGCCACGCGACGGTACGTGCCGGAGCCATTCCAGGCTCTGATTCTGTTTGGATTGGAGGAGTTCGACGAGGGATGGCGAATCTGGGAACGGGCCTGCGAGCGGCGAGCGGGGTGGTGCGCCTTTCTTCAGGCGGATCCGGAGTGGGACTGGTTGCGGGAGGAGCCGCGGTTTCAGACTCTACTTAAGAGAGTTGGGGTTCCTGCGTAACCACCTAACCCCCTGTCCCCCTTCCCTATTGGGAAGGGGCATCACGTTGGACGCATCTCGTGAACAAACCGGTGAATCCCGATGCCTACAGGTCCATGAAGGGCAGGCATCGGGATTCCTCGCTTTGCTCGGAATGACAACTTCGGCGCTTCTGATCGAGGAGCTCTCGGACACGATTCCCCCTTCCCAATAGGGAAGGGGGACAGGGGGTTAGTTACGCAACTGCCACCCCACCCGACATCCGGCGTGCCAGCCCCATCGGGCTGGATTCGAACTCCCGCCCTACTTCGACCGCCATCGGATCGGGATACACCTCCTCGATGCCCTCTTCCACGGCGCCCAGAATGTTCGCCGCGACGGTGGATGGTGCGGCCTTCTCCAGCGGGATATTGGCCGCCATCTCGGTGTCGACGGGGCCCGGGTACACGCCGATCACCCGCGTTCCTTGCGCCGCTAGGTGCGCTCGCGAGGCTTGAGTGAGAGAGCGCAACGCGGCCTTTGATGCGCTGTAGGACGCCAGAATCGGGAAGGACGTGAGAGACGCGACGGAGCCAATGTTCACGATAGTCCCGCCCCCGTTCTTCGCGAGGACCGATGCCAGCGCCTGGGTGACATACAGCGTCCCGAAGTAGTTGACGTTGATCTCCGCATGGGCGGCCGGGAGAATGGCGGGATCGGTGATCTGGGCGCCGATCGCCG
>DATIOP010000127.1:0-3450 GCA_035472975.1 Gemmatimonadales bacterium | reverse complement strand
GCTCACCGCTCCGCGAGTCCGCAGCGGCACCTACCCGGTGGTGCTGGATCCCCGGCTGGCCGCCATCCTGGTTCACGAAGCCATCGGGCACATGAGTGAAGCCGACGTTATCGCCGACAACGCCGAGGCCCGGGCGATGATGACCCTGGGACGGCGGTTCGGCTCCGAGCTGCTGACCGTGGGCGACGATGGCAGCGCGGCCGGCCTCCGTGGTTCACTCCCCTATGACGACGAGGGGACGCCGACGCAAAACACCCTCCTGATCCAGAACGGGGTCCTGGTAGGCCGGCTCCACTCCCGGGAGACCGCCGCACGGATGAACGAACGGCCCACCGGAAATGCCCGCGCGGTTTCCTTCCGCCATGCACCGATCGTCCGGCTCACCAACACCTACATCGCGAACGGCCGGGGAAGCCTGGAAGACCTGCTCAAGGGCATCCGGTTCGGGCTCTACTGCTGCGATGCGCTGGGCGGCCGGAGTCACCTCGAAAACTTCTCCTTTACTTCGGGCTACTGCCACATGATCCGGGACGGCAAGCTGGCCGAGCTGGTCAAACCGGTCGTCCTGGCGGGGAACCTGTTTGATACGCTGGACCGGGTGGACTCCGTAGCCGGGGACTTCCGCTGGAACCAGCTCGGGGGAGGCTGTGGAAAGGGAGGCCAGGTGCCGCTTCCGGTGGCGGAGGGCGCGCCCCACATCCGGCTGTCCGAGGTCGCTGTGGGTGGTGGCCAGTGATCGGGCCGCTGCTGGAGCGCGCCGCGCGCCGGACTCAGGCAGCCGATCTCACCTTCAAGTCCGACGAGACTCTCACGCTCGGCTTCGACGGCGGCCGTCTGAAGTCGGCCGGGAGACTGCAGGAGCGCGGAGTGAATCTTCGCGTCGTGGCCGGTGGCCGGATGGGTTTTGCCGGTACCACGGACACCGAGCCCGAGCCGTTGCTGGAGATGGCGCTCGCGTCGGCTGCGGTGGGACAAGAGGTGAAGCTCGAGTTGCCGCGCCCGCAACCGCTCCCGCAGGTTACCACTCACTATCCTCGCGCGGCGGTGGCGACCCTCGAGGAACTCGCCCAATTGGGACAGGGCATTCATGATCGCCTCGTCCGGGATGGGTGCCACGTTCGCGTCTCGGTCGAGCGATCGGTCGGCTCGGTCAGAGTGGCCAATACCGCCGGAGTAGATGCCGGGTACGACGTATCGTCGGTTAGCCTCGGCGCCGAGCTGGTCCGGATCCGTGGGAATGATGTACTCACTATTCGTGAGTATTGGGCCGGCGGCGACCTTCCAGGCAATGCGGATCTCGAGCGGCTGGCCGGCGGGATACTCCAGCGATTGGAATGGGCCGAGCGGACGGCAGAGTCGCCACATGGTGCACTGACGGTCTGCTTTACGGCGAACGGCGCCGAAGCGCTTCTGCTTCCGCTGCACGCCGCGCTCCAGGGCAAGGCCCTCTTGCACGGCGTCTCCCCGCTCATGGTCCGGGGCCGTGCCATCACCTTCGCCTCGAGCTTCTCGCTGACCGACGATCCGCTGCTGGATGGAAGGCCGGGCTCGAGACCAATAGATGATGAAGGAGTGGTGAGCCGCCGTACGCCCCTGGTCCACCAGGGAAACGTGCAGGAGTTCATCTACGATCTCGAATCGGCGGGGCGAGCGGGCACTCAGCCTACCGGTCACGGCCGGAGAACGATCTTCGGAAAGCCTCAGGCCGCGTTCAGCAACCTCGTCGTGACTCCGGGCGAGTATTCGCTCCCCAATCTGCTCGGCCTGATCTCCAGCGGCGTGCTGGTGGACCGGCTCCACGGAGTGGGGCAGGGCAACCTGGTGAGCGGCACCTTTGCGCACGCGATCGCCACGGCGTATCGGATTGAGAACGGTGAAGTGGTCGGCCGGATTGCGAACGGCACCGTGGCAGGGAACGCCTATGAGCTGCTGGGACGAATCACGACTTTGGGGCGGGATGCGCCGTTGCGGGGGAGTACTTCGATTCCGGCAATGCTGGTGGAGGGGGTGACGGTCTCCTGATCAGAAGAGATAGATCCTGACCAACCGGTAGACTCCGTACAACGTCGCCAGACCAATCAGCACGATCACAATTTCCCGCAACAGGTTCAGAAACCTCCGAGTGCCTGCCGCGGGGTCGTGATCGACTTGTCTATTGCTGCGAATGTTGTACGCGCACATCGGGCGCTACCGCGCACTACGGCCCTCGCTCAGCCCTCGATTCCCAGGGCCTCATGGTAGGAATGTCCCTCGGCCATCCGATCGTAGAGCACCTGCAGGGTTTCCGGTGCTCCCGCGAGGAAGCGGCAACGGTCGTCACCCCTGGAGAGACACTCCACTTCCATCACCCCGAGCGTGGAATTGGAGACCCGGCCCAGGACGTCCGCCAGCATGCCGCTGGAGAGATGGCAGGAAGGGTACTGTGTTCCGGCTGACGCGTCTGCCTCGGACCAGTCGGAGGAGTCGAGAGCGATGACCGCCTGGGCGATAGGAGCCACAGTGAGGGTGCCCCAACCGGTTTCCCGGAAAAATCCCGAGAGGGTCTCGCCAAGGTGGCGCACATCGAGCCCTGCCGGGGAGTCGATGCCATAGCGACCCGCGAGCCAGCCGCGATAGGCCTGATAGACCGCCTCTCCACCGGCGAATCCGGCCTCCTGGAGGTATGCCGCTGTCTGAAGCCCGGTGTCACGCTCCAGGCTGGCGCGAAGCTGGTGCAGGCTCCGCCGACTCAGGGCGAGACAGTTGGGCGAGACGAGAAGTGCCGTGGCGGTCATTGGAGGAGCCGCGATTAGGGTTGGCGCAAAGTAGGAATGTGAGGGCCCCGGCCGCAAGGTCACTATGTCCTTTTCACCCGCGCTGGTCAAATCTTCAATCTGAAATCTTCAATCTTCAATTCCCTCCAGCCTCCTCAGCAACTCCGCCTCATCAATCACCTCGATCCCCAGGCTTCTGGCCTTCTCCAGCTTGCTCCCCGCCTCCTCTCCCGCGACGAGGACATCAGTCTTCTTGCTCACGCTGCCGGTCACGTGTCCCCCGGCCTGTTCGATCAGGCTCGCGGCCTTCTGGCGGCCCAGGGTCGGCAAGGTCCCGGTCAACACATAGGACTTGCCGCTCAGCGGACCGCCCGTTGCAATGGCGCCGGCTTCGACCATCGGGAGCCCCGCCTGCTGCAGCCGCTCGATGAGCGAGCGATTGCGTGGTTCGGCAAAGAAGCTGACAACCGCCTCGGCGATGGTCGGGCCTGCTCCGGGGACGCTGTTGACCAGGTCGGCAGAGGCGTTCATCAGCGCTTCCATGCTGCCGAAGCGTCGCGCGAGAAGCTGTGCGACATTCTTCCCGACGTGGCGGATTCCAATGCCGAACAGAACGATGGAAAGAGGACGGTCGCGCGATGCGGCGATCGCGGCCACCAGCTGGTTGGCTGATTGTTTGGCGAAGCGGTCCAGCTCG
>DATIOP010000126.1:0-8955 GCA_035472975.1 Gemmatimonadales bacterium | reverse complement strand
GACAGGACTGGACGGCACGGCTTCGGTGGTCCACGCAATGGGCGCGGCCGCGGGCACTACGACGGTTACCGCGACGGTAACCGGACTCGGTACCGTCACCTTCGACTCGAAGGCAATCGTAGCGCTCAGCTTCTCTGTCTTGGGTGGCGGGAACAATGTTCCCAGCCGCACTACCTCGGATCTCTGGGTCAAGGACGGGTTCGGCTACACCGGTACCTGGGGCGGCAGCGGTAACGCCGTCTTCATCTGGCAGTTGGATGGTTCCGGCGCTCCGGTGTTATACGACTCGATCATCACCCCGAACATTGGGACGGTGAGTGACATTCAAGTGTCGGAGGATGGGGCGTGGCTGGTGTACACCGCAGAGGGTGGCCCTGGCTCGGGGATCTACACTTATGAGCTAACCAGTCCCGGAACACCGGTGTTCAGGGCAAAGACCATCGTTTCTGCAGGGCTTCACACCGGTACACTGGTGGACATCGGCGGAAAACTCTATGCGTTTACCGCCAAGGATCCTGCCAACTGCGCGCTGATGATCTTTGATCTTTCCCAGGCGGGAGCGGGGACCATCACGACTGCCAGCAGCACGCCGATACCTGACCACTACTGCATTCACGATACCTTCGTGCGCGACGGCTACGCCTTCGTGTTCGCCTGGGACGAAGGCTTGTACATTTTCGATGTCGGGAATGGCTCCCATGGAGGCTCCCCAAGCCACCCGGTTCAGCTCAGTCACACGCTCGGTTTCGGCGGAGAAACCCACAACGGCTGGTGGTTCTGGAATCCCAACGGAGAGAAGCGATATCTATTTATCGGGGAGGAGGGACCGTTCAACGGGTCCAACGCCTCAGGCGACATTCACGTGGTGGATGTCTCGGACCTCACGGCTCCGGTGGAGGTCGGGTTCTTCCATATCGCGAATGCTGGGACCCACAACTTCTGGGTGGATGAGCCCAATCAGATTCTGTACGCGGCCTTCTATAATGCGGGTGTGGTGGCGCTGGACATCTCCGGGATCATTAGCGGTAGCATGGCGAGCCGGGAACTGGCCAGGATCCAGCCCGGTGGGCCGGGGAATACCCTAACTTGGGGGGTGCAGCTCTACAACGGGTCGATCTATGCCAGCGACATGCTGAGCGGGTTCTGGCAGGTGTCGGTTCCGCAGTAGGGGCGAGGCAGAGAAGGAAGGTGCCTCGACAGGAGGTGACTAGAGGAATTGGCGTACAAAGGGGGCCTTCGGTAGGGGCCCCCCCTTATTTGAATATCTGCCCCGACTCCCCTCGGACAGTCATCAGAAAACCGGGGATACGATCGGATCCAACCGTTGAGTGGCCCGACCAGGGGGCCCCCCCCATCTAATTTCAGTGCCGGCTCTTGGCGTAGCGTCATCCAAGAGACGCCCGCCGGATCAAATCGCCGCCTACGGCGTGGGCGGAGGCTTCCATCCGTTGTTCGCCGGATTGATATCGGGGAATTGACCGTCAGGGTTCACCGTGGCCGCCGTGATCGTCTGATCGGTCGGGATTTCGGCCACGTACTTGTCGCCGGCATACCAGATCTCGACCGGAAATTTGAGCAGCTGGGTTGTCCCGTCTCCAAGCGTCACCTGAAGCTCGACCGGCATCACTTGCTGTCCGAGATTACGTATGACCACCTTCGCGATGCCACCGGACGATTGGGTCACGGACTCGACCGACTGATCCAACGCCGCGGTCGTGAAGAACCAGCCCCGCCAGAACCAGTCGAGATCCCGGCCGCTCACGTCCTCGATGGTGCGGAAGAAATCCGCGGGCTGGGGATGCTTGAAGGCCCAGCGCCTGGTGTACTCCCGAAACGCCGAATCGAAGACCTCTGGCCCAAGGATCTTGTTGCGGAGGGTGAGGAGTCCGATGGACGGCTTCACGTACGCCAGCGAGCCGAGGTTGGACCCGGTGCGGTAACGGTTGGCGTAGGTCATGATCGGCTGCGAGGTGAGCCCCTGGTCGTTCTGCAGCACGAAGGCAGCCTCTCCCCGCCGGCGGGTCATGTCATCGCGCTTGAAGTACCCCTCTTCGCTGAAGGTGTTGATAAAGGTATTGAATCCTTCATCCATCCAGGCGTACCGCCGTTCGTCCGACCCGACGGTCATTGGATACCACATGTGGCCGATCTCGTGGGTGACGACGCTGTACAGGTCTTCCTTGCTCTCGCCTCTGGACTCCATTGCGACCATCGGGTATTCCATCCCTGAGACCGGGCCTTCAACCGCCGAGATCTGTGGGTAGGGATAGTTGAACCAACGGGTACCGTACTCCGTGATGGAGTAGCGGCTCATGTCTGCCGCATCCTTCCAGGTCTCGATGGCGCTGGGCCGGTAGTAGGCGTTGGCGACGACTCCCTTCCACGAGGAGACGTCCCAGAGGTATTCCGGGCTTGCCGCCCAGGCGGCATCCCGCACCTTGGTGGCCTTGAACTTCCAGGTCAGAGTGCCGGAGCTGCCAGGCCGCGCGGCACCGCTCGTGAGCTCGTCGGCAGTGACGATGTGCGTGATACTGTCCGAACGTGCCGCCGCCGCCAGGCGGGTCCGCTGCGACGCGGTCAGGACCTCAAGGGGATTCTGAAGTGTGCCGGTTCCCGCGACGATGTACCCAGCCGGCACTGTGACTTCGTAGTCGATGTCACCATACTCCAGATAGAACTCTCCCTGGCCCAGGTACTGGAGGGTATTCCAGCCATGGACATCGTCGTAGACGGCCATGCGGGGATACCATTGCGCGAGCTCGTAGAGGGTCCCGTCCCGCCCCATGCGGTCGGCGCCATGCTCCGGAATGTTGAACGCGTAAGAGAGGTCGAATTGGGTCGTCGCCCCCGGCGCAAGCGGCGTCGTGAGGTAGACCTCCATCATGGTGTCGTCCACCCGGGTCCGAAGCTTCTGCTGCAGGCCGACTGCCGTTGGAGGCCTGAGTGGCTTGGCGGCTCGCATCCCGGTCTGAGACTGCATGATCCACGGGATATCGAACCCGCCCTGGAATCCGCCTCCCCCGAACCGGCTCTCCTCGGCATTGAGCAGGGATCCGACGCTCCCCGGCTTGAAGAGGTTCTGGTCCAGTTGCATCCACACCCGAGTCAGCGTGTCCGGAGAATTGTTGGTGTACCGGATCGCCATGGTGCCGGTCAGCCGCTTCGCGGCAGTGTCCAGGATGGCCTTGATCGAGTAGTCGACGCGCTGCTGCCAGTATTTGGAACCTGGGGCGCCATTCACCCGCCGAATCTCGTTTCCCGGTGGCAGGTCGATCGGCGCGAAGATGCCGGTATCGGCGACCGCGGGACGCAGGCTAACCTGCGTACTGGGCTTCGGAGCCCGGGGTGCCTGTGGCGTAGGGGGTGCGGTGGGTTGCTGCGCGGCGAGCGGTGCCGCCAACGTGAAGGCAAGCAACAGGTATCGCATGAACCGTCCAGTCCGAGAAAACAAAGGGCGGCGTAATCCGCCCGGGTCAATGGCGAGAAATCTAACCGACCTCATGTTGGGATCCCATGCAGTTGCCTTCGCCCTTGGTGCTCGCGCACCGTGATCGCCGGTGGGCACTGGGTGGGCGGCCGATCTCGATCGGCCGGCTGACCGAGTGCGACATCATTCTGCCGGGCGACAAAGTGTCCCGCCGCCACGCATGCGTGGTATCCACACCCAATGGGCCCCTTTTGGTAGACAGCAGCCGGCACGGCACTCTCATCAACGGTGAGCAGATGCAGGCGCCCTGGCTCCTGGCCGAGGGGGACGAAGTCAAGGTCGGCCCGTGGACACTTCATGTTTTGCGGGCAACGACCCGGGAGATCGATGGTCGCCAGCTCGCCGGATATCAGTCGAAGCGGGGCAGGCTGAAAAGCTGGATTCGCCGGTACGGCCCGTCTGAGGTGTTCGGAACCGTGGCCGCGGTTGGCGCTGCCAGCGCAGTCTCCCAGGCGACGGAAAGCACGATAGCGGCGGCGTATGCTGGCACCATTGCCGAGGCGGTGGTGTTCTACGGCACCATGGCGCTGCGGGAGACGGTTACCGACGCGCATCAGGCCGGGGCGTCGGGAAAGTCGTTCGGCCACAAGGATGTTCTCCGGGTGCTGCGCAATCTGGTCTTCGAATTCGGTGCGGCCGAGGCGCTCGATAGTGCGCTGATCCGGCCGTTCTGCATAGGGGCCGGGATTCGATTGCTGGGTGGGAGTCTTGGTGCGTTAGTGGGCAAGCTGGGCGCGGACGTGGCCTTCTATGGTCCGGTGCTCTCGGTCTACGAGTGGCGGCTGGCGAGGAATCAGGTCGATGAACGGGCGGAGAAAAGCCGGCGGACAACGGCGGGTGGTAGGACAGTGAGGGATGAGGTCATTGAGGATTGATGATGGCCTTCCCGCCCGTCCGCCTTCTACAATTTCGGTAAAGTAACCCCCGTCTGGTTCTGATACTTGCCCGCCTTGTCCTTGTAACTCACCTCGCACACGTCGTCAGCGTCGGCCTCGAAGAACAGGACCTGGCAGATCCCCTCGTTCGCGTAAATGCGGGCGGGCAACGGGGTGGTATTGGAGATTTCAAGCGTGACATGTCCCTCCCACTCCGGTTCGAAGGGTGTCACGTTGGTGATGATGCCACACCGCGCGTAAGTACTCTTGCCCACGCAAATGGTCAGGACGTTACGCGGGATCCGGAAGTACTCCACCGACCGGGCCAGGGCGAAGCTGTTCGGCGGAACGATGCAGACCTCACCCTCGAATTCCACGAAACTCCGGCTGTCGAAATCCTTGGGGTCGACTATTGCCGAAAGTACGTTGGTGAAGATCTTGAACTCGGGCGCCACCCGCATGTCATAGCCGTAGGATGACACCCCGTAGGAGATCACCTTACGCCCGTGGGCGTCCACCGATCGGACCTGGCCCTCCACAAAAGGGTCGATCATCCTGTGCTCCTGGGCCAGCCGGCGGATCCAGCGGTCGGACTTTATTGACATAGTGTGGGCAGACAGGCGGTGAGGCGAAAATGGCGGACGGAATGGGTTCCGTCCCCGTGGACGGGCGGCAATATAGAGGGTGTTGAGGGCCCGTGGCACTCCGAACCCGAGGCTACCGTTCGTCCTTGGCGAACATTAACTTAGTCGCCTGCACGTGAATCTTTTCACGAATCGGGGCTTCATCGATGCTCCAACCATACATCCCGTTGTTGCTGGTCATCGCGCTCGTCATCGCGAACGCGATCCTTATGCTGGCGGTTTCCCATATTTTCTCGACCTACCGCCGCACCCCCGGGAAGATTGCTCCCTATGAGTCGGGCATGCCCGTCCTGGGCCAGGCCCGTGAGCGCTTCTCGGTCAAGTTCTACCTCGTCGCGATGCTGTTTATCGTGTTTGATATCGAAACCGTCTTCATGCTTCCATGGGCTGCCGCCTTCCAGCAGCTGAAGGAGATCCGCGGCCTTTTGCTGGTGGAAATGTTCGTGTTCGTCGTGATCCTTGCGGTCGGATACGTCTACGTCTGGAAGCGGGGAGCTTTGGAATGGAATTGACCCAACCGGGTGAACCGCTCACTACCGAAGTTTCGGGGGTCTCCCCCAACTGGGTGACCGCCAAACTGAGCGATCTCACCAACTGGGCCCGTAAGAATTCTCTCTGGCCGATGCCGTTTGGGACGGCTTGCTGTGCAATCGAGTTCATGGCCACCGCCGCCAGCCGCTATGACATCGCCCGGTTCGGGATGGAGCGGCAGGCCTTCTCGCCACGCCAGTCGGACGTGCTGATCTGCGCCGGCCGGCTGCCTTTCAAGCTGGCTCCGGTCATCCGCCGGATCTGGGATCAGATGCCCCAGCCTAAGTGGTGCATCTCGATGGGCGCCTGCGCCTCGACCGGCGGCATCTTCGATACCTACACGATGGTGCAGGGCATCGACACGATTGTGCCGGTGGACGTCTACGTGCCGGGCTGCCCGCCCCGTCCCGAGGGCCTGCTCTACGGCATCCTGCTGCTGCAAAAGAAGATCTCGGGCGAGAGCATCACCGATGACGATCTCCGCCAGGAGCACACGGTAGGGCCGGAGGGATTGTTCCTTCCCGCAAACCGGATCGACGAGCTGTCCGAGCCGTTCGGCAATTCGGTGCACCAGACGAGGTCGGCGTGAGCCCCAGTCGTCCGGAGCCGTCGCCCTCGCTTCCCGCGCTCAAGTCCCGCTTCGGGGCCGCGGTGCTGCGACACGAAGTCTCCTGCGGGGATACGATCGCCTACCTCGCGCGTGACCGGGCCCACGAAATCCTGGCCTGGCTCAAGGACGATCCCGCTCAGCGGTTCGACTATCTCACCGACGTGACCGCGGTCGAGTATCGGGACATGGAGCGGCCGCTCGAAATCGTCTATCAGCTCCGCTCCCTGGACCGGAAGGCGGACCTGCGGTGCAAGATCGAGCTCGACAAGCGGGCGCCACTCGAGGTGGACTCGGTCTACGACCTGTGGAAGGGCGCGGATTGGCTGGAGCGTGAGGTCTTCGACATGTTCGGCGTTGCCTTCCGTGGTCATCCGGACCTGCGCCGGATCCTCATGTGGGAGACCTATGCGGAGGGCTTCCCCCTGCGAAAGGATTTTCCGCTCCGCGGCCACTTCAGCCGGGCGGAGCAGACCCGGCAGGCCCTCGCCGCGAATCCCGAAGCGCATTACTCCCTGGAAGAATTGAGCATCGTCGAGTCCTATCATGAGCTGCCGGCAGACGTCCGCGAGCGGCTGAGCCGGGGAGAGCGGGGGACCCTGCGATGAGCCTGCGCAGCGTGGAGATGGCACTCAGCACTCCCGGTCTCGACGCCCAGGGGAACGTCCGGCAGGTCCCGGTCGGCATCCGGCTACCCAAGGTGCCCGAGCCGTCGGACGAGATGAACGCCGAGCACATGCTCATCAACCTGGGCCCGCAGCATCCAGCTACCCACGGCGTGCTCCGGCTGGTCGTCGAGCTGGATGGCGAGACCGTGATCCGGGTAGTGCCTCACGTCGGTTACCTGCACAGCGGATTCGAGAAGCTCGGCGAGTACCGGCACTACAACCAGATCATCCCGCTCACCGACCGGACCGACTACCTCTCGCCCATGGCCAACAACGTCTGTCTCGCGTTGGCGGCCGAGAAGCTCATGGGGATCGAGATCACCGAGCGGTGCACGGTGCTCCGGTTGATCGCCTGCGAAATGAGCCGGATCATTTCCCACCTGGTCTGGCTGGGAACTACCGGTATCGATATTGGAGCCTACACCCCGTTCCTCTGGACCTTCCAGCAGCGGGAGCGGATCTACAACCTGCAGGAATCGTGGACCGGCGCCCGGCTCACGACCAGCCTCACCCGGGTGGGCGGCCTCATGGCCGACATTCCCGACGGGTGGGAAGCGGGACTGGCCGAGTTCTGCCGCACCTTCCCCAAGACCCTCGATGACGTCGACCGGATGTTCACCCGGAACGCCATCTGGATCGGCCGGACTCAGAATGTGGGATCGATCGGGCCTGAGGACGCGATCAACTACTCGCTGTCTGGGCCGATGCTCCGGGCTTCCGGAGTCGCGTACGATGTGCGGAAGGATCGCCCGTATCTGGGCTACGAGAACTACGACTTTGACGTGCCGGTCGGTGAGCACGGCGACTGTTACGATCGCTATATCGTCCGCATGGAGGAGATGCGACAGTCGGTCCGCATCCTGGAGCAGGCCCTGGTCCGGCTGGAGCGGCTGAAGGGTGCTCCGATCAACGTGTCGGACCCGCGGCTGATCCTGCCTCCCAAGTCGCGCGCCATGAGCGATATGGAAGCCATGATCTTCCACTTTAAGCAGGTAATGGAAGGTGTGAAGGCGCCCCCGGGTGAGGCCTACATGGGGATCGAGAACCCCAAGGGCGAGCTGGGCTACTACTTCGTGTCCGACGGGACCGCCAAGCCGGTGCGCTGGCGCATTCGTCCGCCGTCTTTCATCAACCTGGCCTGCCTGCCCAAGCTCTGCGAGGGCGTGCTGCTGTCCGACGTGATCGCGATCAACGCCAGCGTGGACATCGTCATGGGAGAGATCGACCGATGAGCTCGGCTCACGTCGAGGAGGAACACCAGCCGGTCTTCGTGGGGGAGGGGCGTCAGGAGCTCGAGGCGGTGTTCCCCAATTTCCCGACGAAGATGGCGTGCCTGCTGCCGGCGCTGTGGATCATCCAGCGGCGGCGGGGCTGGATCTCCGAGGGCGCGATCGCCGAGGTGGCCGAGGTGCTCGGTCTCACCCCGGCGTACGTGAAGGGGGTGGTGACTTTTTACACCATGTACCACACGCACCCGGTCGGCCGCCACTTCATTCAGGTCTGCACCACGTCGCCCTGCAACATCTGCGGCGCGGAAGATGTGGTGAAAGCCTTCCTCAAGCACACCGGATGCGGCGAGTTGGGGGCGACCAGTCCCGATGGCCGGTTCACCATGATCGAAGTCGAATGTCTCGGGGCCTGCGGCTTCGCTACCCCGGTGCTGATTGATGACGATTTTATCGAAGGCGTAACTCCGGAACGGGTACCGGGCATTCTCCAGGGGTACAAGTAATGGGATTTCCCCATCCCAGTCATCCAAAAGAAGAGCCGGTTCTCTCCCGCTACTTCGGAGCCGCGGGCGCACGCACCTTCGACGGCTGGGTCAAGCGCGGCGGCTACGAAGGGCTCAAGAAGGCGTTGGGCATGACCCGCGAGGCAGTGATCGAGGAGATCAAGACCTCCGGCCTGCGCGGGCGGGGCGGCGCCGGATTCCCGACCGGCCTCAAGTGGTCGTTCATGCCGAAGGACAGCGGCAAACCCCACTACCTCTGCTGCAACGCCGACGAATCGGAACCCGGCACGTTCAAGGATCGCGAGATCATGCGCTGGACGCCGCACCAGCTCATCGAGGGCTGCGCGATCGCGTCCTACGCCATCGGCGCGGAGACCTGCTACATCTACATCCGGGGTGAATTCACCGACC
>DATIOP010000125.1:0-4554 GCA_035472975.1 Gemmatimonadales bacterium | reverse complement strand
CACCTCGACTTCGGGTGGCACTCCCATGCGGTAGAGATCCTGCTCCCAGTCGCTGGCGGCCACCTGATCATCCACCAGCGCGATGAAACCCACGTCGAGCGGGCGGCCCCATCCTATGACCACCTGACCATGGATCAGCCGGTCATCGATGCGATACAGCATGAGGGACATCAGCGGGTCCGGATCGCCTCGCCGCCTTTGGCAGCTGCGCGCCGCGCGGCTTCCTCGGCGGTAGCGCCACGCTGGAACACGAAATCCACCAGCATGGGCAGGTTGACCCCGGTGACCACCGGAATCTCCGTCTGTGATTTGTGGGCCCGCATCGCCGCGAAGAAGCAGGAGCCGCTGGGCAGGTCCACGAAGACCACCGCCGGTCCATCTCCGATCGCTTCAGAGAGCCTGCGCTCGATCGACTCGGGGTCGCACCCGGTGTTGGAGACTGGGAACAGGACCCCAGTCACTCCGCTGATCTGCTCGACGGCCTGGATCATGGCAGCAGCCAGCCCGCCGTGCGAGACCACCACTCCACGTAACCCTTCACTCATAGTCTTCGGCGAGATACTCGCGCACCCCCTGTTTCTCTTTCATTCGGCGGATGAGGCGTTCGTTGAACGCCGCAGCCACATCCACTCCGGAATAGCGGAGCAGGAGCATCATCGCGATCACCTCGGAAATGACGGTGATGTTCTTCCCTGGGTTGAGCGGGATCATCACCTTGGGAATGGTGACTTCGAGAATCGTGGTCTCCAGTTGGGAGAGGCCGGTCCGGTCGGCGTCCTGGGCCGATTCCCAGTCTTCCAGTTGGACCACTACTTCGATCCGCTTCTGCTGCCGCACCGCCCGCACCCCGAACAAGGCGGGAATGTCGATGAGGCCGATCCCGCGGATCTCCATGTGGTGGCCGGCCAGCTCATGACCCTGGCCGATCAGGATGTCGCTCCCCCGCCGTGTTACCTGCACCACGTCGTCCGCCACCAGACGATGTCCGCGCTCCACCAGGTCGAGCACGCATTCGCTCTTGCCGATACCGGAACGGCCGACAAACAGGAGTCCAACCCCGTATACATCCGCGAGGGAGCCGTGCAGAGTGGTGCGCGGAGCAAACGCCTCTTCGAGCAGCGGTTTGATGCGACGGTAGAACTCCGCCGTCTTGAGCTGGCTCAACAGCAACGGCACCCCGCGAACCCGGGCGAGATCGAGCAGCTCCCGGGGTACCTCCTGCCCCTTGGTCACGAAGACGCAGGGCAGGTCGAAGTTGAAGAACGCCTCCAGCCGCTGGCGTCTCTCTTCGGGGCTGAGGGAATTCAGGTAACTGATTTCGGTTTCGCCCAGGACGTGCAGCCGGCGCGGGGCGAAACGGGTGGTGTAACCGGCCAGCGCCAGGCCGGGGCTCGCGACCTCCGAGTCGGGAATGGGCCGGTCCAGCCCCAGGTCACCGGTCAGCGGAGAGAGTTGTAGCGGATCGGTCCGCCGCGACAGCAGGTCGCGCAGCGATATCGTCACACGGCGTCCTTCAATGGGCGCCGCCCCTTCTTGCTCGGCTCGAACTTGTCGAGCTGGCGGCGGACTTTTTCTTCCGCCCGGTCCAGCGCCGTGCGGTGGTCCTTCTCCTCACCGGTTCCGACGAAGATGTCGCCGCGGGATATGTGCAGTCTGATTTCAACCTGCCAGAGGTTGGGCGCGACATCGAAGACTACGGCCCCGTCCACCGGACGGTCCGTCAGGCTGCCCAAACGGCCCAGGACTTCTTCGGCCCGGGTCCGCAATTCGTCGGAAATCTCGCAATGGCGAGCGGTGATGGTAGTGTTCATAAGACCTCCACGGATGATCAGAGGCTATCGGCTTTCGGCGATCGGTCTGGTCAGGTTCAACGGCTCAACTCGGTTCCTGCGGTCCTCCGCCCCCGCCCACTGCCCCGAATGGCCCACCAATCCTTCGATCCAGCGCTCGGTCTGATCCGCCGCCGCGTCCCAGCTGAGGGATTCGGCAAAGCGACGAGCTCCAACGCCGAGGCGATTCACCAGGGCCTGATCGCCCGCCAGTTCCACCATGCGGGCGGCCATCGCGTTTGCATCACCGTGAGGCACCAGGAATCCGGTTTCGCCGTCCCGAACCGAATCTCGCAGCCCCGGACTATCCGAGGCTAGAGAGGGCGTGCCGGACGCGGCGGCCTCGATGTTGGTGATGCCCCAGCCTTCTTTGGGCGAGGGGAAAACGTTGGCCCATGTGCTCCGTAACAACTGCAATTTCTCCGCCTCGCTCACGAATCCCCGGAACCGTACCGCGCCCTTCACGCTGAGCTGTTCTGCGAGCGCTTCGAGTCGCGCGCGCTCGGCTCCGGTCCCGGCGATATCCAGTTCGATGTCGGGGCGTTGCTCTCGCGCCACGGCCAGGGCCCGAATCGCAATATCCACGCCCTTGTAGCGCCGCAATCGCCCTACATAAAGGAAAGATGGCGGTGCGGTGCGACCCACGGACGGGTCGGGCCGGAAGGCGTTGGCGTCGATGCCGGGCCGGATGACGGTGATCTGATCCCGGGGAACTCCCCGAGCCACGAGGTCATCTCGGGTACTGTCGCTGATGGCGTGGAATCCCGCTCGACGGTATGCCGCGGGGATCGGCCGCTCCAGCAGCCAGACTAGAGCCGCCACGGGCCATGCCGCTTCCTGAAAGACCGTGGCACCGAACAGATGAGGAATGATGACGCCCAGCGGCAAGTCGGTCAGTCCCGCGAGGAACAGCGGGATCTTGTTGATGTCCTCGATCACCACATCGGGTCGCTCGGCTCGGAGCACCCGACGAACCGCTCCCCTGCCATGCAGCGCGAAGCTATTGCGCTCGCCGGCGCGGTGTACCTCGATGCCCTCCAGCATGGCGCGCGGAGCACAACCACGCCAGCCCGAGGCCACGAGTCGGATTCTGTGACCCCTCGCCGCCAGTCGGCCGAAGATCTCGAACAAATGGATCTCGGCGCCCCCCGCATGGGGATTCTCCCGATCCTGCCAGTTCACCAGCAGGATGTTCACAAGCGACCCAGCGAATGAGCGATCCGGTCGAGCACACCATTGATGAAGGCCGGAGCCTTCGCACCGGCGAACCAGTGCGCCAGTTGCACCGCTTCGTTGATCACGACCTTGGGCGGTTCTTCTCCCAGGCGCAGCTCGTAGGTCGCGAGGCGAAGAATGTTCCGCTCAACGGTGCCGATTCGGCTGAGCCGCCAGTTATCGGCCGCGGCCTCGGTTTCCCGGTCCAGGCTCTCCGCAGCGGCCACGACCCCCGTCGCGAGTGCCTCGGCGCGATCGAACACCAGGGGGTCGGGTCCCGTGAGTCGCGCGAGCCGAGTGGCGGTCTCCGCAATAGGCAGATTGCCGGTCAGCTCCCACGCATAGAGCATCTGCAGCGCACGGGCCCGCGCCTTGGTTTCCGCTCTAAGCACGGCTGGCTCGAATCTGTGCCAGCACGTCGGCTGCCGTGAGCGCCGCCTCGGCCGCTTCGTGTCCCTTGTTCCCCGCCGCACCGCCTGCGCGAGCCAGCGCCTGGTCCAGGTCATCCGTCGTCAACACGCCAAAACCAACCGGAATGCCGGTCCGGACTGCGACCTCATTGAGCCCGCGTGCGGCCTCACCCGCGACATAATGGAAATGCGCCGTCTCGCCCCGGATCACCGCCCCCAGGGCCACGATGGCGGCGTAGCGTCCGCTCTCCGCTGCCACCGACGCAGCGGCGCCCAGTTCGAATGCGCCCGGAAGCCAGACCACGTCAACGTCCGTTTCCGGAATACCGGCTTCACGGCAGCACGCGAGCGCCCCTTCGAGCAGCTTCGCCGTCACGAGCTCGTTGTAGAGACTCACCAGGACCGCGACGCGCCCGATGGCGCGCAGCCGGCCACGGAATTCAGCCACGGATCAGTGAGTGAGGAGATGCCCGAGCTTGTCCCGCTTGGCGTCGAGGTAAGCCCGGTTCTGGAGGTTGGGATCGGTGACGAGCGGAATGCGTTCCACGATTTCCAGGCCGTACCCCTCGAGGCCGACCAGCTTGCGGGGGTTGTTGGTCATGACACGAATAGAGGAAAGACCCAAGTCCCGGAGGATCTGGGCGCCGATCCCGTAGTCCCGAAGATCGGGTGCAAAACCCAGCTTCTGATTGGCCTGCACCGTATCCGCGCCGGCATCCTGCAGGGCGTAGGCCTTGAGCTTGTTGAGCAACCCGATGCCCCGCCCTTCCTGATCGAGATAGACGATGACTCCGGCACCCTCGGCGCCGATCTTTTCCATCGCGAGACTCAACTGGAGACCACAGTCGCAACGCTCGGAGCCGAAGACATCTCCGGTGAGACACTTGGAGTGCATCCGCACCAGGATATTGGGTTTGCCCGCGACATCACCCATCACCAGTGCGACGTGCTGGGCCTGATCCACGTCGTTGCTGTAGCCGATGATCTTGAACTCGCCGTACTTGGTCGGGAGCTTCGCCTCGGCGAGACGATGGACCAGCTGCTCCATCCGGAGCCGATACGCCACGAGTTGGGCGACGGTCACGAAGGTAAGACCATGC
>DATIOP010000124.1:0-2190 GCA_035472975.1 Gemmatimonadales bacterium | reverse complement strand
CCGTGAAAGAAAGTGCGGCCTTCCGCCGGTGGCCCCTTGAACGCCTCGAAGATTCGCTCGGTCGTCAGAGTCGCGGCCATCGGGAGATAACCGCCGGTAAGTCCCTTGCCGAGGCAAAGCAGATCCGGAGAGACGCCCTCGGTCTGGCAGGCGAACATACGACCCGACCGTCCGAAGCCGGTCGCGACCTCATCGAGCACCAGCAACGCTCCCACTCGATCCGCCACCGCCCGAGCCCGCCGCAGAAAACCTTCCGGCTGCACCACCATCCCCGCCGCGCCCTGCATTCCCGACTCGATGACCACCGCGGCGCACCGATCTCCCTCGGCCAACACGATGCGCTCCAGCTCTTCGATGCAGGCGAGCCCGCACGTCGCACGCTCGAGCTGCAGCGGGCAGCGGTAGCAGTAGGGTGACGGCGCGCGAACCGTCTGAAAGAGCAGCGGACGGTACCGCTCGTGGAAGAGATCGATTCCACCCAGCGAGACCGACCCCACAGTGTCTCCGTGGTAGGCGAGTCCCAGGGTCACAAAGCTGCGACGCTGGGCTTGCCGGCCTCCGTCCGTCTGTTGCCAGAACTGCAGCGCCATCTTGAGCGCCACCTCGACCGCGGTGGAGCCGTCGTCGGAGAAGAACACTCGGCTGAGACCTGCAGGCGCCAGATCGGCCAGCCGCTTCGCCAGCTGCACCGCGGGCGCGCTCGCATGCCCCAGCAGTGTCGCATGCGCGATGCGATCGAGCTGGGAGTGTACCGCGGCGTCTATTTCGGCTCTCCGGTGGCCGAACAGGTTGCACCAGAGGGACCCGACTCCATCCAGATACCTCTTCCCCTCGGCATCGATCAGATAGTGGCCCTCACCCGCGACCACGAGCAGCGGGTCCTCCTCGCGATAAACCGAATGCGGGGTGAACGGATGCCAGAGATGAGCATCGTCCCACGCCTCGAGCTGTTTCTTGTTGGGGAGATCCATACGGAGCGGGACGCGCCTGCGCCCGGCATTCCTAGAGAGCGGGGACCAGCTCGGCCACCCGGAATCCGGCATCGGTGATCATCCGGATGTCTGCCTCCGCTCCCTGGCCGTCCGTCGTGAGATACCCATTGCAGAAGAGCGAATTCGCGGGATAGAGTGCCAGCGCCTGGAGCTGCCGGAGATTGGTTTCCCGGCCTCCGGCGATTCGAATGTCTCTGGACGGGTTCACGAAGCGAAACATCGCGAGGGCGCGGAGACAATCCGGCGGCGAAAGGCGAGTCTGGTCGGCCAACGGAGTGCCGGGCCGGGGATCGAGGAAGTTGACCGGAATGGATTCCACTTCCAGCTCGCGCACTTCGAACGCGAGGGCAACCCGATCCTCGAAGCTCTCACCCATTCCCATGATACCGCCGCAGCACGCCTCCATCCCTGCCGCCTTGGCGGCGCGCACCGTGCGAATCCGGTCATCGTAGCTATGGGTCGAGCAAACCTCGGGGAAATGTTCTCGAGAACTCTCCAGGTTGTGATTGAACCGCGTCACCCCCGCCGCCGCGAGCTGCTCGGCCTGACCCTCTGCGAGAAGACCAAGGGAGGTACACACATTGATGTTTAAGTCGGCTTTGATCTTTCGCACCGCGGCACAAATCACATCCAGCTCCCGCTGGGACGGGCCTCTCGTACTCGTCACCATGCAGTACTTCACCGCGCCCAGAGCCGCCGCCTTCACGGCTCCCTCGTAAAGCTCATCGACCGAGAGTACCTGGTAGCGATCTACCCCGGTGTGAAAGCGTGCCGACTGGCTGCAGAAAGCGCAGTCTTCCGGGCACAATCCGCTCTTGGCGTTCTGCAGGACGTGGATCCGAACGTCGCGCCCGTGATAGCGCTGCCGAATCCGGAACGAGGCATGAAGGACGCCGAGCAGCTCGTCGTCGCCGGATTCGAGAACGGCGAGCGCATCCCTCCGTTCCAGCTCCGCTCCGGAGAGGACGCGGTCGGCCAGTTGGTTCCAATCCATTACCGCGCCTCGAGTCGTGAGGTGTGCGGGATGCAGGTCACCGGCCTCGGATCATGGTGAGGGCGGGGGGTGGAGCAGGAAGATCTGTTGGATCGTGCGAATCCGTGCCGGGTAGTCGAGGGTGAGCATATCGTACACCTCGTCGTCCGAGCCGGTGAGCGCGCCGATCGCTCCGCCGGCCGCGGCGCCCTGGGCGATCTGCAT
>DATIOP010000123.1:0-2750 GCA_035472975.1 Gemmatimonadales bacterium | reverse complement strand
GTTGCCCGGTGTGGCCTTGTAGTCGGGAATTCCCGAGCGCATGAGGAAGCGGAAATAGGCATCTGCCTTCGAAGTCGGCACCCGACCGTGCCATTGACGTGCGATCATTGACTCGAGGGAGTTGAAGTAACGCTCAAGACGGCTGCACCCTTGAGCTGCCCCTTACGCAACCTGCTTAGCGCCGTCTCGGCTTCACCAAGCGGAAACGTCTCCGTTGTGGGGTGAACCGGAATCTTCTCCACAATTTCGAAGAAATCCTCGCCGTCTTTCCGGGTGAGGTTGGCCACCGACCGCACCGAGCGTTCTCCCCAGAGTATGTCATAGGAGAAGGCGGGGATCTCCGACATGTGAATCCCGGCGCACACGACGGAGCCACCCTTCCGCACCGCCTTCAGCGCTGTGGGAACGAGGGAGCCCACCGGGGCAAAGATGATCGCCGCGTCGAGCGGCTCCGGCGGCGATTGGTCCGAGCCGCCGGCCCAGGTTGCTCCAAGCGACACGGCGAACTTCTGTCCGTCGACATCGCCACTCCGGGTAAAGGCGAACACCTCTCTGCCCTGTCCCTTCGCGATCTGTGCGACAATGTGGGCCGACGCTCCGAACCCGTACAGGCCGATCCGCTTCGGATCTCCGGCGGCACGCAAGGCACGGAAACCGATGAGACCGGCGCACAGCAAAGGCGCCGCTTGTACGTCTCCATAATGAGCCGGAATGGCGTGACAGTACCGCTCGTCCGCCACGGCAAACTCCGCGTATCCTCCGTCCATATGGAAACCGGTGAACCTGGCTTGATCACAGAGATTCTCTTCGCCGCGGCGGCAGAACCCGCAGACGCCGCAGGTGGAGCCCAGCCAGGGAATTCCCACCCGCGCTCCCGCAGCAAAGCGCGATGCCTGCGAACCCACGGCCTCTACAGTCCCTACCACTTCATGACCAAGCACAAGCGGCAGCCGGGGAGGGTGAAGCTCGGCGTCCCGAATGTGCAGGTCAGTGCGGCAGACGCCGCACGCGATGACCCGTACCAGGACCTGGCGAGGCCCTGGCTCGGGGATCGGCAGATTTCGTTCGGTAAGTTCGGCTGCGGAGTCCAGCACCATCGCACGCATCGTACTGGTCGGGCCGGAGGTTCAGCGGGTGGTCGTGTCGCTCTGGGTGTTGGCCGGCGCGCTGGCCGGTCCCAGCACGATGGCTCGGAGGTCGGCCCGCCAACGGGGATCGAGGTAGCGGGCCCGCAGCTCGCTCCAATCGGTCAGCGCCCGCTGCTGGCGTGAGCGCACTGCCTCTGACAGGCGCGGCGTGACGCCGGGGCCGTGAAAATCAGAGAAGTAGTCAATCAGGAGCTGGGAATCGTGGAGCGAGCCCAGGGTATCCTGAACCCGCGCCAGTTCGCCGAGCCAGGCGGCAAACTCGGGCCCGTAGCTTCCTTCGAGACATTCGCCGAGGTAGCGCATCCGTCGAGCGGTCTTCCTCAGGTCGTGAAGCTGAGGAGCGCCGGGGCCCAGAGCCTCCTTCAGATCGATCGGCCAGGCCTCGTGGAGAAGGAGTGCCGCTAGAGCGGGAAGCAGGATGTCCGCTCGCGTCGCCTCCAGAGGAAGTGTCGCCACATGGGTAAGCTCTGGCTGGGCCAGCCAATCATCGAAGGCCGACGCAAAGCGATGGTGGCGCGGTCGAGTGAGGGCGCGAGTGACTTTTCGTTCCGCCACGTTGCGACGTTGACGCAAGTCGTTCCGAGTCGGCTCCAGTACCGGCTCGGCCTCGGTCCCCAACTCCGGTGCCACTTCCTCGTTGAGGACCTTCTCCTGCACATCCAGGTCACGCAGCCTCCCCACCACTTTCACCAGTCGGGTCAGGTATTTCGGATTGACCTTGGGAGGAAGGTTGACTGCGGCAGCGCAGGCGGTCATCGCACTGTTCATCCGGCGGCAAGCCACTCGAAAATCGTGAATGCGATCCGGGGAAGGATCGCTGGCCGCCTTCTTTTCCCGCTCCGCCATCTTCTGCCGTCGTTCTCGCAGCGTGGCCAGTGCGTGGTCGCCGAAAGTCAGGTATGGGATGATGCCTCCTTCCGTTCCGGTCCTTCGGGCTTCATCGTTCTGCGTCCGGTCCCGACATGGGGGGGACAATGTGACGCGCAAATCGCCATTCCACAATGAAGACGCCTGAACCGGATTCGGCATGACTGGCACACCCCAACTCCGCGCGACCTGCCGTCCCATCTTCTTCTTCGAAGTGGGTTGGGCCATCGATCTCGAGGCCGCGGCACGAGCGGCCGGTTCCAGCGGGGAACGACAGGCGCTTCGGCCGCGCGGACCCGCGGGAGCCCCCGTGCTGCAAGGCCCGCCGCCCCTCAAGATTTCAGAGCCGGCACCGGCGATGTCCTTTGGCGAGTTCACGACCGAGCCCTCGGTCGAGATCGTGCTCTATGACCTCGGCGCGGCGACGGTCGCTTACCGGATTCAGGCCTCCGGATCGTTCGAGCGTATGCTCGGCCTCAGCCTGGCGCTGCGAGACCGGGAACCGCTGCGCCAGGACGCCCGTTCCAGGGTCGAGGCCCTGATAAGTCGACTAGGCCCCGCAGTTCAGCGGCCGAAGGTGGCCAACCTGACCGAGGACTACACGATCTATGGAGTAAAGGCCGTGGAACCGCCGGTGGAGGCCGCATCGGTCTGCACTTCCCACGCGGCGATCATCGCCCAGATCCTGCGCAGCGAGCCTGCGGTGATGTCAGAAGAGGAAGTCCGGGAGGCAAC
>DATIOP010000122.1:0-3776 GCA_035472975.1 Gemmatimonadales bacterium | reverse complement strand
CCAGAGCATGAAGGTGCAGCCTCTGCCCAATCTCCGCGTGACGTTCCGCATCAAGAACGAGATCCTCGACTCCAGCAGCGCGCCCAACACCATCGGCATTCTCGAGGGCAGCGACCCGGAGCTGCGCAAGGAATACGTCGTCTTCTCCGCCCACATGGACCATATCGGCATCTCTCACGGCCAGGTCGACAGCATCAACAACGGGGCAGACGACGACGGCTCAGGCACCACAGGCGTGATGGAACTGGCCGAAGCGTTCAGCCAGAAGGGGGTCAGACCCAAGCGGTCGATGATTTTCCTGACCGTGAGCGGCGAAGAGAAGGGCCTCTATGGCAGTGCCTACTTCACCGAGCATCCGACGGTGCCCCTTACAGACATCGTGGCCGATCTCAACATCGACATGATCGGTCGCAACTGGAAAGACACCATCGTCGCAATCGGCAAGGAGCATTCCGACCTGGGCACGACACTGCAGAAAGTCAACGCGGCCCATCCCGAGCTGCGCATGGCCGCGATCGACGACCGGTGGCCGGAGGAAAACTTCTACTCGAGATCCGACCACTTCAACTTCGCCCGGAAGGGGGTGCCGATCCTGTTCTTCTTCAATGGGGTCCATAAGGACTACCACCAGCCGTCCGATTCGCCTGACAAGATCGACGCCGAGAAGGAATCCCGGATTCTCAAGTTGCTGTTCTACCTCGGCCAGGAAGTCGGCAATGCTCCCCAGCGGCCGAAGTGGAATCCCGACAGTTACAAGAAAATCGTCGAGATGGCCGGGCACTGACGGGGAGCGGTTGGCTATACTTCCCCGCATGTCAGAGACAACGGGCAGCCTCAAGGATTTCAACGCCTTCCGGACCAGGATGAACGAAACCATCCTGGCCGGAGGCAACCTCACCATCAACCGGTTTTTCGCGCTCGATCACCGGGCTTACGAGCCCGGCGCCCTCGGCACAAAAACGAAGGAAATGCTGGGCCTCGTGTCCTCGCTGGTCCTCCGGTGCGACGATTGTATCACCTACCACATCCTTCGCTGCGCCGAGGAAGGTGTCACCGACGAGGAGTTCCATGACATCTTCGCGGTCGGACTGGTTGTGGGCGGGAGCATCGTCATTCCACACCTGAGACGGGCGGTGGCGAGGCTGGAAGAGGTGCGGAAGAGCAGTAAGGAGTAAGGAGTAAGGAGTGAGGAGTTGGAGTGTTGAGTCGGTCACTCCTCGCTCCTTACTCCTTACTCCTCACCCCTCACTATATTCCTCGCCATGTCTCAGGCCCGCATCCGCAATTTCTGCATCGTCGCGCACATCGATCATGGCAAGAGCACCCTGGCCGATCGGCTGATCGAAGCCACCGGTGCGGTCGAAAAGCGCCTCATGCGCGAGCAGCTGCTCGATACGATGGACCTCGAGCGCGAGCGGGGCATCACGATCAAGCTCAACGCTGTCCGGATGAGCTACAGTGGCCGGGACGGCAAGGACTATGAGCTCAACCTGATTGACACCCCGGGACACGTGGACTTCACCTACGAAGTGTCCCGGTCCCTCGCCGCGTGCGAAGGCGCGATCCTCGTCGTGGATGCGTCGCAGGGGATCCAGGCTCAAACGCTCTCCAATCTCTTCCTGGCGCTCGACGCCGGTCTCGAAATCATCCCGGTCCTCAACAAGATCGACCTGCCTGGGGCGGAGCCGGAGCGGCGAGCCCAGGAGATCATCGACCTGATCGGGGCCAGGCGCGAGGAGATCCTGTCGGTCTCCGCGAAAGAGGGCACCGGCATTCCGGAGCTGCTCGAGGCAATCGTCAAGCGGGTGCCCTCTCCGAGGGGTCGCGAGGAGGCCCCGCTTCGGGCGCTCATCTTCGATTCCTACTTCGACCGCTATCGTGGCGCGGTACCCAGCGTCCGCGTGGTGGACGGGAACATCCGTACCGGAATGGAGATCGCGTTCGGGGCTCATCCCGAAGATGTCTACGTCGTGGACGAGGTCGGTTATCTCCAGCTCGGTCAGCGGCGGGCGGACGTGCTGGAGGCGGGTGAGGTCGGTTACGTCATCGCCAACCTGCGGAGCGTCTCCGACACCCGTGCCGGTGACACCATTCTCGACGCCAACGAACGCGCCTCCGAGCTCCTGCCCGGCTATCGTGAAGTCAAGTCGATGGTGTTTGCCGGCATCTATCCCACCGACTCGGAACAGTACGAGGGCCTCAGGGACGCGTTGGAAAAGCTGAAGCTCAATGACGCGAGTTTGCAGTACGAGCCCGAGTCCTCTACCGCGCTGGGCTTCGGCTTCCGCTGCGGCTTTCTCGGCCTGCTCCACATGGAGATCGTAGGAGAACGTCTGGAGCGGGAGTTCGGCCTCGACCTGATCACCACCGTGCCGACGGTGGAGTACCACGTCTACATGGCCGATGGGACGATGTCCCTGCTGGAAGCTCCCAGCAAATTGCCCGATCCCACCTCCATCGACCGGATCGAAGAGCCGTTCGTGAAGGCGCGGATCATGGCGCCGGCCGACTACGTCGGCGGGATCATGAAGCTGGGACAAGAACGACGCGGGGTCTATCTGGGCATGAAGTATCTCGACACGACACGCGTCGAGTTCGACTGGGAATTCCCGCTGGGAGAGATCGTGCTCGACTTCTACGACAAGCTCAAGGGCCTGAGTCGGGGGTATGCCTCCCTCGACTACGAGATGGCGGGCTACCGCGCCTCGGAACTGGTGCGGCTCGACATGCTCATCAATGGCGACCCGGTGGACGCCTTCAGCGTGATCATCCACCGCGACAAGGCCTACGAGTGGGGGCGCAAGGTCGCCGAGAAGCTCAAGGAGCTGATCCCCCGGCAGCTGTTCCAGGTCATCGTTCAGGCGGCGATCGGCAACAAGATCATCGCGCGAGAGACGATCTCGGCGCTCCGCAAGGACGTCCTGGCCAAGTGCTACGGCGGCGACATCACCCGTAAGCGCAAGCTGCTGGAAAAGCAGAAAGAAGGAAAAAAGCGGATGAAGCAGCTGGGGTCGGTGGAAATTCCACAGGAAGCCTTCCTAGCAGTCCTCCAGGTCGATTAGTTCCCAGTTCCGGGTTCCGAGTTCCTGCCAGGGTGAGCGTACGACCGTTTGAGAGCGGGCACTCGAACTCGGAACTCGGAACTCAACCATGACCGATCTGATTCGCGCCCCCAACCACCTGGGCGACTTTGTGTTGTCGCTGCCCGCACTGGAGGCCGCCCCCCGGGCCGACATTCTGGTAGCCCAACACCTCGAGACGCTGGCGCGACTGGCGCTTCCGGGCCGGGTGATCCTGCCTCTTACTCGCGGAGCCGTGGGGTTCGCGCGAGGCGTCGTTCAGCTGCGAAGCCGGTCGAGGACCTCGGCCACCCTGCTGACTCCATCGTTCTCATCCGCGCTACTGGTGGCTCTGGCCGGCATCCCCCAGCGGCGCGGTTCCAGGACCGATCACCGCGGCTCGCTGCTTACCGATCCAATTGATCCTGTACAAGTCGACACAGTGCACCGAAGTACAGCCTCCATGTTGCTGGTAACCGGTGCGGCGCCGGCTCAGCCTCCGATTCCATTGATCACGCTCGACGCCTCGGCGCGGACCGCGTGGTCCGCCCTGCGGCCCTTCGACGCTCCCTTTGTCGGCGTGTTCCCCGGCAGCCGCGCTTCCGCCCGAAGGTGGGACCCGGAACGCTTTCGCCAGATCGTCAACCGCCTGGTCGAGGCGGGACATCGGGTGATTGTCTTCGGAGGAACGGAGGAGAGGGCACTCACCGCGCAGGT
>DATIOP010000121.1:0-16775 GCA_035472975.1 Gemmatimonadales bacterium | reverse complement strand
GAGGAGCAGGAGAAGCAGGAATGGCTTATCGCCGGCCATACATCCCTTCGGACACACCCCCTACCGGGTACCCGTAGCCGCCTGGGTACCCGCCACCGTACCCCACCGATACTCCCCAACTGGTACCGACATTGCCACTGGCGCAGGCGGAGACAGTGAGCAGCGCCAGCATTGCGGCCAGAATCATTGCTCGAGACCGTTTCATGACTTGGGCTCCCAGTATTGCAGCGCGATCACTGCGCCGGTCGGATCCTGGATCAAGGCCACCGTTCCATTGCGGAGATTCGCCGAGGGCGACACGATGACATGGCCGCCCAGGGCTTCGACTTGTTTCAATGCCGCCGCGATGTCTGCGACACGGACATACGGCACCCATAATGGCCGTACATCCTGCGCGAACAGCTTCATGATTCCGGCCCGCGGCTGCCCGTCGGTGTCCAGCACGAAATAGGGCCGGTCGAGATTCTCACTTGGCCGGGATTGGTATGGAGCGAGCCGGGAATAGAACTGCACTGCGCTGTCCGGCTGGCGGCTCCAGAGCTCGGTCCAGAGCCAGCCGTTGATCACCGGCTCGTCGTCTGTCGGATCTCCTCCCGGCGCCCGCATCAGTGCGAGCGGCGCCTTCTCGGGGTCGGCCACCAGGACGACGGTACCGCGGGCACCCAGCGTCTTGGGTCCCCAGAGGACCTTGCCGCCAGCCGCATTCACCGCCGCGATCGCCCCGTTCACGTCCTTCACCGAAAGCGAAGAGACCCACATGGACTGAACCTTTTCGGCCTTCTTGCCCCGGCTGTCGAGGATTCCTCCAATCGGCCGCCCGTTCTGCGAAATGACGATGTAGTGTTTTGCCTCCTCGCCGGCGTCCTTGAATTCCCATCCCAGCAGGGCACCGTAGAACTTGGTGGCCGCATCGGGGTTGGTGGTGATCAAGTCGCGCCAGACAAACTTCCCCGGCAACTGGGTATTGGTCGGCGTCGGCGTAATCGCCGGCTGTTTGGCCGTGGAGGCGCAGGAGAGCAGAACGGAACCGACAAAAAGCACCGCGGGTAGCGGTGGCCGAAATCGAGCGTACGTGGCCATGGACTATCCTGATGGAAGACGGCCTGAGGATATGTACTGGAGAATGTAGCAGCGGAGCCGCGATGCGCGAGATAGTCCTAAGTGCTTAGGTCTTTTGCGGTAGGGCCTGGCTTGGCGAATAGCGCGCCAAGCAGAGCGGGGAGACCCGGTACGCCAGCCACAACGCGATGCCAATCAAGGTCAGAGTGAGCAGGATGAACCGTAGCAAGGGAACTATTCCAGCCTTTCCCTTATATACCTCCGAATGTCCAGGCTCATGCTCTCCATGGGAGCGTAAAATCCCTGGCGGAAGACCCGGGAAGTCATGCCTCGCTGCACCGATTCACAGATCACCCAGTCCTGCCGGTTGGTGATGTCCCAGAACTCCACCGCGTCGTTGGGATTGAAATCCGGCTGCGCGATTTCCGAGGGATGAAACAGAAAATCACAGAGAACGGTGGTGTGGCTGGGCGATGTCGGCCACAGCGTAAAGGCCGCCGCGTGCTCGGCCGAGAGGCTCAGCATGAAATTGGGGTACAACAACTCACCCTTGTGGCGAGTCTGCTCGTCTTGGTTGAGGCCGGAGAATGGCTTGCGATTGGTCGTCCCGCTCATCGTGAAGGTCCAGGCTCCCTCCCGGTGCGGAACCCCACGGTCCCAGTCGAGATCCATCCCGCCTTTCTGCTTGAAGGCCGGGACCACTTTGCACAGCTCGGGGTGCACTCCACCGCAGTGGTAACACTCATTGTAGTTCTCGAGAATGACTTTCCAGTTCGCCTCCACCTCGTATCCGATCCGCCGGGCGATGCGCAGCTCGGCGAGCGGGTAGCGCTTGATCCGATCGACGGCCCCGCCTAGTTGCGACGCCAGAGACTCGGGGCTCTTGCCTTCCGAATCCGCGGTACCCAGTCTCAGGAACACGAAGCCACCCCACACATCCACTTCTACCGGGTGGAGCGGGAGCTGATCTTTGCGAAATCCGGAGCCCTCATCGAGGTACGGCGCGGTCCGGAGCGCTCCGGACAGCTCGTAGGTCCACGAGTGGTAGGGACACTTGATCCCGCTGGTGAAGGTGCCGGAGGGGCAGGCGACAGGCGACGAGGGAGACTTGGGATCCACTCCCAGCACTAGTTGTGATCCGCGATGACGGCAGACGTTGTAGTGCGCCGCCAGCTTTCCCTCCCGGGTGCGTACCAGGATGACGCTCTCTCCCACGACGTCGAGCAGGAGATAATCTCCGGGATTGGGGACTTCCTCCCCCCGGCCCACGCACATCCATTGTCCGAAGAAGAGTCTCTCCTTCTCCTGGCCGAAGATCTCCGGGGAGAAGTAATACTCGCGTAGCAGAGTGGGTTCGAGCGGGGAGTTGGGTAAGGACATGCAGCTAATCTGCGGTTGGGTCTAAGCAGGGTCAAACTCCGGGCACTCGATTCGTCGGTCGTCGGTTCGTCGGTCCGTCTCCTGCTGTCCTATTTCTCACCACCCTCCGGCCCATAAAACACCACCCACAGGGCGAGCTCGTCGCTGAATTCCTCAAAGCGATGTTCGACTCCCGCCGGTACGAACAATACGTCACCGGTAGCGAAACGGTGGCGTTTCGGGCCATTCACGAACCAGCCCTCTCCCGCTATCACCACATAGATCTCGTCCCTGGTATGCGGAGTCTGATCATCGATTCCGCGGGGCGCATAGAGCCCCACCGTCATTGTGCCGTGCCGGAAGAGGATGTCGTACTGATCGCGGTCCGGGCCCGGCATGCGTGCTAGCCCGTCGGCTAATGTGAAATGGGACATGGGTGTCAGGTGTCAGGGGTCAATGGTCATAAGTCATGAGTCATGAGTCTTGAGACAGATAGGCGACGACTCACGACCCACGACTCACGACTAATTTGGTCTCCGCACTCTCACCGGCGGCGGCGGCTCGGGAAGAATCTTCGGCGCCTCGGCTGCGAGGCGGCTCATTGCCTCGGCCACTGCCCGCTCGAGCTGCGGATCGCGACCGTCCCTGGCGGTGAGCGGAGTCTCCTCGACTTCGACGTCCGGCGCCACGCCCTTGTTCTCGACATCCCATTGGCCTTCGAGATTGTAGAACCCGCCGCGTGGAGCCGTGATGAAGCCGCCATCCATCAGCGGCGGCGTATCCCAGATGCCGACCAAACCGCCCCAAGTCTTCATCCCCACCAGGGGACCAAGCTTCATCTGCCGGAACATGTAGGGCAGCATGTCGCCGCCGGAGCCTGACATTTCGTTGACCAACATCACCTTGGGGCCCGGAATTCCAGCCGCAGGGGTCAGGAAGGGGTAGTGGTCCGCAACCGGATTGTTGAAGTAGCCCCGAAGCTTGCGGGCCAGCAGATCTACCACGTAGTCCGCGACATAGCCGCCTTCATTGAACCGCTCATCTACCACCGCGCCAAGCCGGTCCTGCTGGGCGAAATAGTATCGGTTGAAATAGATGAAGCCGTCGTCGGCGGTATTGGGAATCCAGACGTAGGCCAGCTTGCCGCCTGAGAGGGAATCCACCAGCCGGCGATTTCTCTCGACCCAGGCGCGCGACCGCAAGGCGATCTCGTTTTCCACCGGGACGACGGTGACGAGTCGCGAGCCTTCCATCGCCGGCTTGCTGTTCACCCGGATCACCGTTTGCCGTCCCGCGGTGCCTTCGAAGAAGCTGTATGGCTCGGTGGGTGCTTTCAGCTCGACGCCATTGACCTCGAGGAGGTAATCGCCCTCGGACACCTTGACGCCGGGCTCGCTGAGCGGCGCCCGCAGGTCCGGGTTCCAGTTCTCCCCAGTGTAGATGTGCGCGATCCGATAGCGGCCATTGTCGGGGACCAGATCGGCGCCGAGCAGTCCGATCGAGACCCGGGGTACCTCCGGCGTATCGCCGCCACCGGTGAACGAGTGCCCCACCGACAACTCACCACCCAGGATGTCGAGCAGGTGAGTGAGATCCGAACGGTGACCGACATCGGCCACCCAGGGCTCATACATCTTGTAGACCGAATCCCAGTCGGCGCCGTGGTGGTTCTTCACGTAGAAGAAATCCCGCTCGTAGCGCCACGCCTCATGGAAGATCTGTTGCCATTCCGCCGGCGGATCGAGCCGCATCCGCACCGCCGTGTTCAGCTTCTTCGCCTTGGTTTCGGCCGGCAGTCCTTCGGTGCCCGCGACGGTCCAGCCTTCGCCGGTTTGAAAGAGCAGCTTCTTCCCGTTGGCCGAGAGTGAATAGGCCAGGACACCTTTTTGCCAGAGAGCCGCTTCGCGCTTCTTGAAGTCGTAGCGACTCAGCGTCACACCCGGCTCGTTGGCCAGCGACTCGGCGTAGAACACCGCACTATCGGCCGCGGCCACGACGCTCTTGTATTGGCGGACCGGCACGCCGAGCGAAAGGATGCGCTGGGAGATCCCGTCGAAGTCGATCCGCACGTTGACTGCAGAATCGGCCTTGGCGGAATCGGAGGCCGCCTTGGGCTTGGGTTCCTTCTTCGACTTTTTGTCCGGTTTCTTGGAAGTGGAGTCGGGCTTGGCGGTCGTGTCCTTCGCGGTCTCCTCATCGCTCTGAGGCAACAGCGGCGAGGGCTGATCGGCTCGTAACACCGCGAAATAGACGCCGCGGCTGACGGGCCGGTCGTAGGAGCTCAAGTCCAGCCAACCACTGTTGAGCGCGAAATCGGTGCTGGCGAGGAAGTAGAGGAACTTTCCCTCAGGATCCCAGGCGGGGTACACCGCATCGGACAGTCCGTCCGTGAGCTGCCGGGTTTTCCCGTCCTTCAGCGAATACACCATGATCACATGGAACTGGCTGGTGAGACGCTTGGCGTACGCCACCCACTTGCTGTCGGGAGACCAGACGGGATTCACCGTCCGTTCGGGATGGGCGAAACGATCGGTGTCGAGCCGCGTCAGCTTGCCGGTTGCCAGCTCCACCATGCTCAGGTTGAGCCCTTCGTCGGTGAAGGCGAGATACTTCCCGTCGGGCGACCAAGTGGGGGTGAAGAAGAAGGTCGGGTTGGCGATCGCGATCTCCCGCGGTTTGCCGAGTCCATCCTGGGTTCCGAGCATGAGCTTGTACTCGCCGCTCTGGTCGGAGAACCACGCGATCGATTTCCCGTCGGGCGACCACACCGGGTTCCGATCGGCCACTCCGGGGGACCGGGTCAGGTTACGCCAGTCGCCTTTCTCGACCGGAATGGTGAACACCTCGCCGCGGGCTTCGAACAGGGCGCGGGCGCCAGTGGGAGAGAGCGACGGGTTGGTAAGACTCTGGCTCACGTCCTCCCAGTGGGGGAGGGCCCAGGGCAGGTCGCCCCGCACATTGATGACGAGCTGTTTGTCGGACTTGGCCGCGGGATCGAACAGGTGGATGTATCCGCCCTGTTCGTAGACCAGGACACCACCGCCCGCGTTCAGATGCTTGGCGTCGAAATCCTTGTAGTGGGTGAGCTGGGTGACCTGCTTGGTGCCCGGATCATAGGAGTAGAGGTTGGCTGCGTAGTCCTGATCGGAGAGGAAATAGATCGTGTTGCCCAGCCAGACCGGATCGGTGTCGTTGCTCCCCTCCCACGGCAGCTTGGTCATGGAAAGGTCGGCCAGGTTTACCACCCTGATCGGCTGAGCCTGGCCACCGCGGTAGTTCCGCCATTCTACATCCCAGGGGCTCACCACCCGGTAGGTGAACGACTTGCTGTCGGGGGAGAATTGTCCGGTCGACGCGCGCGGCATCGGCAACGGCTCGGGCCATCCGCCTTCAACCGGCACCGTCCATAGCTTCACGTTGTAGTTGCGTGGAGCGCTGTTGCGACCCGAAGCGAAAACGATGCGCTTGCCGTCGGGCGTCCAGCCACGAGTCACATCGGGCCCGGGATGCCAGGTGAGACGCCTCGGCTCGCCCCCTTCGATGGGCACCACATAGACATCGACGTTGCCGCCGTACTGTCCGGTGAACGCGACCAGTTTTCCGTCGGGGGAGAGCTCCGGGTAGTACTCCTCACCGGGGAAGCTGGTGAGCCGTCGCGCATCGCCGCCTTCGCGCGAAGTAACCCAGATATCGCCGGCATAGGCAAAGGCGATCGAGGTGGCGCTCGCCGTGGGATGACGCAGCAACCTGGTGCCCTGAGCGTGGAGATTGAGGGTAGGCAGGGTGAGAACGAGTAGCAAAGACCGGAGCCGACGGATCGAGAGCATGCGTAAGCCTGGGTGTGGGGAGCACCGAGTACCTGGTACCGAGTACCGAGATTCACTTCTTTGTTGCTGACCGCCCTGACCGCCCTGACCGCCCGTCGCTTTGTCGCCTTAGAAGCGCTGTAAGTCTTTGCCGACCACCACCCGCCCCTTGAACCCACCCGCCTTTACTCC
Organism: Gemmatimonadales bacterium; assembly: GCA_035472975.1. Classification (GTDB taxonomy): domain Bacteria; phylum Gemmatimonadota; class Gemmatimonadetes; order Gemmatimonadales; family GWC2-71-9; genus DATBGE01. The sequence goes on along the minus strand of DATIOP010000121.1, from coordinate 10,359 downwards.
GGCGAGCACTTCGTCGTCGGTACCGCCCATGCGCACGATGTGATAGAGAATGAGAAGCCGGGGTCCACTACGGCCGGCGAGAGCGCCAAGTTCCTTGTCGGAGGTATGGAAGGAGCGCATGTACTTGGGCCAGTCGCTGCCGCCGAGTCGTTCCTCGGGTTTGATCTTGGCTTCGGGGTAGACCTCGTGCACCAGGACATCGACCCCCTTCGCGGCTTTTTCCAGCTCTTTACTCGGACGGGTGTCCCCTGAGATCACTACCGAGCGGTCGGGCGTGTCGATCCGGTAGCCGAAAGCAGTTTTCCAACTGCCATGGGGCACCGAAATGGCGGTGACGGTTACTCCGTCTTTCTTGTAGATCACGCCGGGTTTGATCTCGTGGACGTTGACCTTCCAGCCACCCGGGGTCTGATGTTCGAGGCCCTGTTCACGGACCTGGATGTCTTCGGCGTACGCCGCGGTGAGGTGATCGGTCATCGCCTGGAGGCCAGGAGGACCGTACGACTCGAGCGGTGCGGTCCGGCCCATGACCCAGGAGGTGAAGATCAGATCGGGATAGCCCAGGGTGTGATCGCTGTGCAGATGGGTGAAGAAGACCGCCTCGGGCCCGCGTATCGCGAGGTTCGCTGCCCGCATCTGTCGCATGACGCCGGGTCCGGCGTCGACGAGGAAGACGCGAGTCCCCAGCACTACAGCGGTAGCGGGGCCCTGCGCGTTGGGATCGGGGTAGGGGTTTCCGGTGCCCAACAGCACGACAAAGGTCGAGTCCTTACCGACCTGCTGCGCAAGGGCAGGATGGAATGGAAACACAGAGACACAGAGGGCACAGAGGGCCCAGACCCACTTCGAAGTCATCAGAGGGATCTCGTCGCGGATGTCGCCAGGGCGCCTTTTCGTCCCAGACGTCTTTCTATTTCAACACGAAGACACGAAGGGCACGAAGTGGTCGTATTGCGCTTTCGGTTCCTGGATCACAACAAAATCATTCTTTGTGTTCTTTGTGTACTTTGTCTCTTCCCTCTGTGTTCTCTGCGTCTCTGTGTTCTTGCCAGACGTCCCAACGCTGATTCTACTCTGGCCCGTCTCCCGTCTCCCGTCTCCCGTCTCCCGTCTACAGCTTCCCCAACACCTCCATCGCCGCGTTCCGGCCGTTGATCCCGATCACGCTTCCGCCGGGATGGGTGCAGGCGCCGGAGAGGTATACGCCCTTCATCGGCGTGCGGTATTCGAGGCGATTGCTCCACATGTACGGCGGAAGGCACTCGCCCTGGAAGATGTGTCCTCCCGTTAGCCCGACCTTGGCTTCCACGTCGGGTGGGCCCAGGGTTTCCATGTCGAGGATCGCGTCCGGGATGTTGCTGCAGAAGCGGCCGATCGAATCAACCACCAGCTTTCCTGCCGCCGCACGATGCATGTCCCAGTCGCCCTGCGCGAAGGTATGCGGCACGTACTGCGAGAAGACGCTCATGATGTGACGGCCCGGGGGCGCCACACTCGGATCATACGCCGTCTGCAGATAGATCTCGGTCCACAACCGTTTGGGGAGCCGCCCGGCAACCGCGTCGGCGTAGCACTCCTTCCACTCGGCTTTGGTAAGGGGGGTATTGATCGTCGCCAGGTGGTGCGGCATCCGCGTCCCCGGTCGCGCCTTGAAGTTCGGTAGCTCGGCGAGTGCCGCGTTCACCTTCACGGTGCAGCTCCGCATTGGAACCGATTCGACACGCTTGCGCCAACCGGCATCGGCGGAGTCTCCCAGCAGGCGGGACGTCACGACAGGATCCGCGTTGGAAACCACCACGGGTGCCTGAATCCGATCGCCGCCGGCCAGCTCAACCCCTTCCCCGGGGAGTATCCGGCTCACCGGTACTCCCGCTGCAACCACCGCCCCTGCCTCGATTGCGGCATCGTGGATCAGGAATGAGACCGTCCCCATTCCACCGGTGACGTAACCCCATCCGCCCGGTTCGCCACCATCGAGCCTCCCGCAGTAGTGATGGAAGTAGATGGATGCGGTGCCTGGGTCGTAGGGGCTCGCAAAGGTCCCTACGACACCCTGACCCATGTATGCGATCTGCATCCGCTCATCGGTCAGGTAGCGCTCCATCAGCTCGGCCATGGACCATTCAAACAAGAGGCCGATCGCGTCGGGGTCGTGCCCCAGCCGGTCTTCGAGTTGCTCCCGGGTCGGCGCCCGGCCGATCCACACGTCCCGATCTCCCAGCGGGCGAATCGCGTCACACACCCGGTGCATCAGGCGGTGCATGGCGTGACGACCTTCGACATCCCTGGGGCTGAAGCGCTTCAGCTCCTCGTCCGCCTTCGCCTCATCGTCCCATAGCTGGAGACTGGTGCCGTCGTCGAACGGGACGAAATAGCCGCCCATCGCCGGGGTCCAGTGGTATCCCCGTCGGGGCAGCTCCAATTCTTCGATGACCAGCGGATGCAACAGGCCCACGACATATGCGCAGGGGGAGACTCGGAAACCGGGCCAGGTCTCTTCCAGTGTGCAGGCGCCTCCGATCCGCTCCCGCGCCTCGAGCACCAGCACCTTCTTGCCCGCCCGCGCGAGATAGAAGGCGCAGGTGAGCCCGTTGTGCCCGCCGCCCACGATGATGACGTCCCATCGCCGTGAGGCGAGGTCCTTGAGGGGGGCAGGCAGGCCCATCCTGCCTAGAACAGAGGTAGCGCTGGGGGACATTTCGGTCGCGGGTCTTGGGTCTTGAGTATTGAGTCTTGCGTCGGGGTAATTCGGCGAAGGCTCAGGACGCGAGACTCACGACCCACGACCCAAGACCCCCAGACTACTTCAAATACTTGTCATACCACGCCACATATCGCTCCAACCGATCCTTCACATAGCTCGGCTTGGAGATGCCGTGGTACTGGTTGGGGTAGATGATCAGCTGTGTGGGAATTCCCAGGGTACGCAGTGCCTGGTACATCTGCTCTGAGTTGAGCAGCGGGACGTTGAAGTCCTTCTGCCCGGCCATGAAGAGTGTCGGCGTCTTGATCCGGTCGGCGTGCAGGAAGGGATAGGACAGCTTGAGATACACCTCGGTGCTCTTCCAGGGGGGGCCCAGCTCGGTGTCATACTCCCGCACGTACATGTCTGTCCCGTAACCGGCGAATATGTCCGAGCTACCGGCGCCGCTTACCGCCGCCTTGAACCGGGTGTCCGAGGCGATCACGTAGTTGGTCAGGATGCCGCCATAGCTCCAGCCACCGACGCCGAGGTGGTCGGGGTCGGAAATTCCCTTGCCGACGGTGTAGTCCACTCCCGCCAGCACGTCCTGCACGTCCTTGTTGCCCCAGTCGGCGTAGATCACCAAGCTGAACTTCTCGCCGCGTCCTGAGCTGCCGCGGGGGTTGGTCGCGACCACCACATAACCATTCGCCGCGAAAACCTGGAACATGAAATTGAAGTCGAGTGGGAACTGCCCCACGGGCCCGCCGTGTAAGCGCAAGATCGTCGGATACTTCTTGCCCGGTTCGTAGTCCGGCGGCAGCACCATGAAGCCGTTGATGGTCGTCCCATCCTTGCTCTTGACCGAAATCTCCTCGGTCTTGCCCATCTTGAGCGTGGCAAGCAGTGAATCGTTCTGATGCGACAGCTGCCGAGTCTGGCCGTCCTCCACGGCGTAGACCTCGGCGGGCCTGGAGGTATCTTCCCACAGAACGGCGATCCGCCCGTTGCCGGCGGCGGAATACTCGGTCACTGCACTCCTGCCGCTCAGGACCTTCTTGATGGATCCGCCGGCCGCGGGCATACTGGCGAGGTACTGGGTCCTGTCGTCCTCGATCAGGAAGAGCAGCGTATTCCCGTCCGCCGACCACCTGAGGAGATCGGTGTTCCGGTCGAGGGTGGGCGAAAGGATCTTCGGAGTGCCGCCCGTCGCCGGAACGACCGCGATCTTGTGTCCCGCGTAGTAGATCAGCTTGAGTGGCCCGCCCTGCAGGTAGGCGATCTGCTTCCCGTCCGGACTCCAGGCCGGCGGGCTCTCCCAGTCAGATTCCGCGTCGGGCCCCTCGAAGGTGGTCAGCTGACGCGGCGTGGCGCCGGGAGTCGCGTCCACCACGTAAACATCATAGTTGTCGTTCCGGTCCCAGTCTTCCGCTCCCTTGCTGACGAAAGCGATCGACTTCCCGTCGGGAGCCCACGATGGCAGCGATTCATTGTGATCGCCCGAGGTGAGCTGGGTGGTGATCCTGGTCGCCACATCGAAGAGGTACAGGTGAGCCCGCTTGCGGCCCAGGTAACCGGTGTAGTCCTCCTTGAAATAGTACCGGTCGACGACGATCGGCTTGGGAGTCTCCTTGTGCGTGGTGTCGGTTCCTCCGACTTCGACCGAGTCACCGTCTTCGATCACGAACACCATCCGCTTGCCGTCCGGGGCCCAGGCAAAGCTCTCGATGCCGTTCTTGCCGTCGGTGAGCCGCTCCGCCTCTCCTCCTGCCGTGTTGAGCAGCCAGAGTTGTGAGGCCTCGTTCTCGTCTTCTCTGTCGGAAAGGAATGCCAGGTATTTCCCGTCGGGACTCCAGCCGGGATCGCTCTCACTTTCCTTCTCGGTGTGAGTCAGCTGGACGGTGGTAGCGCCGTCCCAGCTGGTCATCCAGACATCGCTCTCGTTGAGATCGTGCTCCAGGTCTGCGTGGCTGACCACGTAGGCTACCCACTTCCCGTCCGGAGAAATCTGGGGGTCGCTGACGTCCTTGATCGCGAACTGGTCGTCGATCGTGACGGGCCGGCCGCCGGTCTGTTGACCGGTGAGTGGAGTGGCGAATTGCGGAACTAGAAGGAAGAGCGCGGGGCAGAACTGCTGGATTATGTGCATCCGGGAAAGCTACCCGAGCCCTCATTCGGCGGAAGATGGGGCACCGTTACTGTGGCGCCCGAAATCCGGCCCGAGACCCGGCGCATCACGGAGCCGACCAGCGCATACAGTTCGGTCCACGCGGCGCGCGTCGCGGGAGTGAAATCGAGCCCCAGTGAACGCTCGAGAGTCCACAGTAAGGCCTCTCCCGCCACTTCGTAATTCCGGCTGTTCAGGTTCAGAGTGGCATGCCGGCGTCCCAGCTGCGCCGCTTCGCGGATCAGGTCATCGGGCTGGTCCGCAAACCGGACCAGGAGGTCGAGCATCGCGATGAACTTGGCCCGTAGCCGGTAGAAATCGGTATCGCGGAACATTTCCCGCAGACCCGGCTCCAGTTCGAACAGCCGGCCGTAGAACATCACCGCGGTCAGCTCACGCCGAGTGGAGATCTGGTGCCAGGAGACGCGGATGAGTCGTACCGCTTCGGGGGTCACGCCGTTCTCCGGGCAAGACCGAGGTTTTTCGACATCACTGTGACTACACGGCCATTGAGTTCCAGCTGCTCGCACTCGACCCAGCCCAGGTGCTGGTAGAATTCGACCCGGCTCGCGGTCTGGAGATAGACCTGATCCATCCCCAGCCAGCTCGCTTGAGCGAGGACTCTCCCGATCAGCGCAGTAGCGATTCCGGCCCGGCGGTATCTGGGCAACACGTACACCGAGGCTAGCCACGGCGACAGAGCGGGGCGTTCCGGAAGATCCGAGGCGATCAGGCTCGCGGTCCCCAGCAGTCCAGGGCCCTCGCTCGCCACGAAGGTCGTGGGAATTCCATCCCGCATGAGCGTGCCCCTGAATTCGGCCAGCCACGCATCCAAGCCGACGGTCGCGAACTCTTCCGGCCACTCCTGATAGATCCAGGTCGCCACCGGCATGATGAACTCCGGCCGGTCTGCAAGGTACTCGAGGCGCATCGTCCTACTTCTCCGTCCTCAAGTAGACCGTGGGTGCCAGCCTGCCGCTGGTCTGTTCCACCGGCCTCGTGGTCCGCTCGTTGCCCAGGTGCGAAACGCGTTCATTGTTCTGCATGATACTCCTACCGTCCCAAGGTGCTCGATCCCAGGATCTGGTTCATAGTCCGCAGCGCCCGCCACCAGGCGAACAGCGACCGGACTCGGTTGAATGCCTGCATTGTCAACTCCTACTGCCTCAGGGTGAGAGGTACCGTTGGCGCGCTCGGGGTGGCGCTGAAGGTGCCAGAGACCGTCACCGTGCGCGCTTCGTCATCCATGTTTTCCGCCAGAAAACCTTCCGCCTGCATCTCAAAGCTTCCGGAGATCCGGTCCCCCGATGAGGAAGTGACCGTGATCGTACCGCTCTTGATCCGGAACACTCCGGTCGGATGGCTGGTTTCACCGGTAACCACGACTCCGTGAAATGCCCCGTCATCCTTGATGGTTTCCGGGGTGATCTTATAGACCCCGGTGCCGGGACTAGCCATGACGTTACGTGAGAGCACAACTGCCGCCTCGGCATTGGCTCCCATCGTGAGCGAGAACCGGTTCCCTTCACTCGACCAGGCCGTCCCGAATTCCGACTCGCCGTTGACCGCAATCCCTACCGCTCCCCGGATCGCGGCGCGGAAGCTCGAGGGAATCGAGCTCGCTCTTGCCGCAAAGGAGCCGCGCACCGTGATCTCCCGCTCTTCATCATTCATGTCTGTCGCCATGAACCCGACGGCGTGCAGGTCATAGCGTCCCACGATCCGGTCCGGAGATGACTGAGTGATCGTGACCGTCCCGCTCATTCCCCGGAATGCTCCCACCGGATTGCCGGCCGAGCCCAGCGATACCAGGGCGTGGATCTCGTCATCCTTTTCCGGCCCGTCGGTAAAGGCCGTCACCTGATAGGTTCCCGGCTTCGGCTGCCCCGGGGCGACCCGGCTGAAGACCACCGCGCCGTTGTCGCTATAGGCGCCAAGAGTCAGCGAAAAGGATCCCGGTATGTTGGTGGGGCCCCGGACCGGGCCGAAGGCCGCGTTGCCGGACAGAACGGTCTGGACCGCTCCGTTCACCGCTGCGGTGAAGGACGGACCTTCGATTCGCGTGACCGTTGCCATCGTCAGGACCGTCAGGGGCGGCAGAATCACGGACTTCATTGGGACCTCTCCTTGGCTGGTGACGCGTTTGCCGTTCATTGCCGGCAGCTTCAACGGGGCCTAGTATAAAGAGCGTCCTCACCTCGAAGTCCCACTCAGGACGCGGAAAAGTCACTTCAAAGTCACCTGACATAACTTGCTTCACATCAATGTCTTAGGTGCACTTTACGTCACACAGTCTGGACGCCCTGTAGCTGGCGCGGCGGCCCAGCCGCGGCGTCTTGCCCTACTGGCCATGCTGGGTGTCGTGGGGGAGAGGGGACTAACTCGAGACAAAATCATCGGTTTTCTCTGGCCCGACGCCGACGAAGAGCGGGCCCGGCGTGCCCTGACCCAGGCTCTCTACGCCCTGCGTCAGGACCTCGGCTCCGAGGAGGCCTTTCTCGGGGTCAAAGACCTCCGCCTGAATCCCGAAATCATTTCTGCTGATGTGGTGGAATTCCGAGCGGCGATGGCTGCGGGGGCGTTGGAGCGCGCGGTCGAGTTGTACCGTGGTCCTTTTCTCGACGGGTTCCATCTCCCCGGCGCCGAGGAGTTCGAGCGCTGGAGCGAGCAGGAGCGGCAGACTCTGGCCAGGGAGTACGGCGACCTGCTCGAACAGCTGGGCCAGCGCGCCACTGCGGCGGGAGACCATCGTGCCGCGGTAGGCTGGTTCAAGAAGCTCGCGGGGATGGACCCACTCAATGCCAAGGTGGCGGTTGCCCTGATGCGAGCCCATGTGGCGCAGGGCGACCAGGCCGCAGCACTCCAGCACGCGAAGGTCTACGAAGCCCTGCTGCAACAGGAGCTTGATCTCCCGCCGGACCGGGAAGTGATCGCCTTTGCCGAGGAACTGCGTCGTGTCGCCCGGAGCGATCCCGAACTGAGGCGCGTGGCTCCGCCAGTCCCGCCCGTGGCTGCTGCTCCTTCGGAACCAACTTCACCAACTGAATTCCTCAGCCAAGAGGTCACCGGCTCCAGACATACGAGTGGGTGGGCGGCGATCAGCTCGTCGACGGGGCCCGAAGCACCGGCGAAGACGCGCCGGACCATCAATGTCCGGAAGTGGTATCCGGCACTGGCCGCCGGAGCGGCTGTCGTGTTACTCGGCGTAGGGTGGCTGGCGGGCCGCCGCCTTATCGCGCCGCGCGGCGCGTCCGAGCAGTCGAGCTCACTCGTTTCGTCAGTCGCTCCGACGCTGGTCGCGGTCGGCCGGATCACCGACTACACGAAGCCCGGTGGAAAGCCGGTTGCGGGTCTGCCGCTCTCCGACATGCTGGCCACCAACCTGGCCCGCGCCAGCGGTGTGCAGGTGGTAAGCAGCGCCCGGATGTACGAACTGCTCCGCCAGCTCGCGACGGGAGGAGACACGGCCGCTGTTGTCGTCGAGGCGGCTCGAAAGGCCGGCGCGAATGAGCTGGTGGACGGCGCTCTCTATCAGGTGGGCCCGGACATGCTAAGGCTCGATCTTCGCCGAGTGGACCTGGGAAGCGGGGCCGTGCTGCAGGCGTACACCGTTCAGGGGAACGACCTCTTTGCGCTGGCCGATACCGGCACTCGCCGGCTGGCGCAGGATCTCGGAGCCAGCGCGCCCGAGGGCTCGCTCGCCAGTGTCTCCACCCGTTCGGTCGCGGCGTATCGCTATTACGAGGAAGGGCTCCGAACCTATTTCGCGAGCAATCTGCCTCAAGCGGAGCAGCTCTTCGCCAAGGCCCTGAAAGAGGATTCGGCCTTTGCGATGGCGCAGTTCTACTACGCCAACAGCAACTCCGGCGGGACTCGCACGGAATACTTCCGCAGGCTCCGCCGGGCCGTGAGCCTGTCTGCGGGGGCCAGCGACCGGGAGCGCCTTCTCATCGGGGCGAGCTGGGCCCTGGCCAACTCGTCGCCGGCGCTGCGTGCTATCGCAGAGACCCTCACTGTCCGCTATCCCTCTGAGCTCGAAGGCTATCTGTACACGGGGCAGGGTGCGCTGCTCGCTCTCGACTGGGCCGGTGCCCGGGAGCCGTTGCACCAGGTGATCGCGCGCGACTCTCTGGGTCTGGTGGGGCGGAGCCCGCGCTGTATGGCCTGCGAGGGACTGGTGGCGCTGAGCGAGTCGTACCTGATGTCAGATTCGATCGCCGGGGCACTTCGCGTCGCGAGACTCTGGACCCGGCTCCAACCCGGCTCCGCACAGGCCTGGCGCTACTATGCCAATGTCCTGGCCCAGCGCGGTTGGGCCGACAGTTCGCTCGCGGCCCTCCATGTTGCCGATTCCCTCGGGTCGGACGGCTTCCAGTCTGCCCACACTCTCATGGCCATCCGTCTGTTCACCGGCGCCTACGGCGAGGCGGAGCAGATCATGCGAGTGGAGTTGCAGAGCGGCCCGCCCAAGACCCGGCTGGAAGCGGGCTGGCAGCTGGCCAACGTGCTACGCCAGGAAGGCCGCTACACCGAAGCGCTGGATTTGGCGGGCCGCTACCGGCGAGACCTTGCCGAGCCTACACCACCCGGGAGCGCACCGACCAGCGCCTACCTCGAGGCGCAGGTGCTCTTCGACCGCGGGCAGTACCAGGCGTCGGCTGCCCTCTTCGATTCGATCGCGAAATCCACTTCCGGGTTTGAGGATCCTTCGGCACTGGCGAGGAACCGGGTCTGGGCCTGGACCCACATGGCCGACGCGCTTGCTGCTATGGGTGATACTATCCAGCTCAGCGCCCTGGCCGATTCTGTCCGTACTCTGGCCGAGGCGAGCGGATTTGCCCGGGATGCGCGGCTGCACTATCACATCCGTGGGCTGTTGCTCGCGTCTCGCGGATTCTCGTATGAGGCTGCTCAGGCGTTCGAAAAGGCGATGACCTCGGTGAGCGACGGGTTCAGCCGGACCAACTATGAGCTGGCAGCGATCTGGCTGCGGCTCAAACGGCCTAAGGACGCAATTCCGATATTGCAGGCGGCGATTCGCGGAAGTTTCGAAGGCGGGAATCTCTATGTGACGCGAACCGAGCTGCACGAGCGGCTAGCTGAGGCCTGGGAGGCTGCCGGTAGAAAGGACAGCGCGGAGGTACACTACCGTGAAGTCATGCGGGCGTGGGAGAAGGCTGATTCGCTATTGATACCGCGGAGAGCGGGTGCCGCGCGGGCGCTCACGCGACTCACTGCGAGTCGCTGATCGGCTGGGTTTCCCTCCCTGGAAATCAGCCTCCCAGGGAGCGACCGCGCGGCTTTTTCGCTGTCGATTCACCGAAGCGAAGCTTGGCTCCGCCTTTTATGTCCCCGCGAGGCACGAGATCCTCCAGCCGAACGACATCATCGGCGGCTTTCTCTTCCTTCGGGGGTTTACGGTTCTGGGGTGTCATACGCCAGATCCCTGCTTGATCGGGAGAGCCAGCGATCCCCGTTGGTGGTGGCCGAACGGGGATCGCTGGATGGG
>DATIOP010000120.1:0-2795 GCA_035472975.1 Gemmatimonadales bacterium | reverse complement strand
GGTGGGGGCTCCGACTCCACGCTGCTCCCGCCGGTAACCCACGACCGCTTCAGCCTCGAGTTCCTTCAAATGATGCCGGACGGCGTTGAGGGACAGGCTCAACTTGGTGGCCAGGTCCCGGGCGGTAAGCTGTCCAGCACGCTTCAACTCCAGCAGAAGGTCCCCTCGGGGACCGTGGTAGGCCGCCGGCAGGGGGCTATGTGAGGACAGGTGAAGAGGTAATGAGGCCATGACAGCGGGAATCCTAGCGTCTTAGTCGGCATTTGTCAAAGTAAACGCCAACATATTGGTACGAATGTCGTAAGCGAGCACTGGCATCAACTTAAGCGGATTCTTGGTTCGGTGCTTTAATGGGGTTGTCTTAGCTACTACTATGCGACGCAAGTACGCCTTTCTCGTTATTGTGGGTTTGGGCTTGAAATAGCAGATTAGGCCCAGCTTTTCGGCCTCAAACGCCAACCTGCGCCGATCATGACTATTCACCGCATCCGCATGCTGGGCGACCCGATCCTTCGCACCCGATGTGAGCCGATCGCCAAGCCAGGTTCCGCCGCGGTTCGGGTGATCATCGATGATCTTCGGGATACCTTGCGCGACTTCCAGTCTCGGTTCGGGTACGGTCGCGCACTGGCCGCGCCGCAGATCGGAGCCCCGGTCCGCATCGTCTTCGTGGAGATGGAGAAACCCTGGGCGCTGATCAATCCGGAGATCGTGGACGTCGACAACGAGGACTTCACCGTCTGGGATGACTGCTTCTCGTTCCCCAACCTTCTGGTTCGGGTTTCACGAGCCTACAGAATCAAGGTGCGATATCAGGACGTCAAGGGAGAGTGGCACACGGTTGATCTGGAGGGAGATCGCGCCGAACTCCTGCAGCACGAGATCGATCATCTCGACGGGGTCCTTGCGGTGGACCGGCCGCACGGACTCGATCCCTTCTGTCTCCGTGAGGAATGGAACCGGCAACATGCGCACGAGGGCCGCTACGGCGAGCCGGAAACCCGCAGCGAAAGCTACGCCGCGCCTTTGACCGGCTTGCTCTGATCCGCTAACTCCGGGAAACCCTACGACCCTCTCCGTCCCGATTCGGAGAGGGTCGCTTCGCTTTCAGGCACCGAGTGATTGGAAAGCAGTCGCTCGGTGAAATCCAGCCGGTTCTCCAACTCCGCGACCCGCGTCTGCAGATCGTCCACTCGGGGGTCTTCCCGTTCAACCACTCGCGGCTCATTTCGTGGGCGGTAGTACCACCTTCGACGGAATCCGGAGAACAGAATGGCCACGATCACGATCCAGACCCATGAGGGCATTCCGCTCCAGTCAGCCATTGGATTTCCCTCCCGGCTCCGGCGCAGGCCGTTCCGCGCCTGAGCTCCACGCACGGTCGATATCCGCGGTGGCCTGACGCAGCACCTCGACCACGCGCGCGACTGCCGGATCATCGGCACTGCGGCGCCAAGCCCGACTGAAGGTCGTCGAGGCGAGCCGGCCAAAGGCAGCGCCAACTTCCCCTAGCCCGCCGCCAGCCACGTCGCGAATGGTCTCCCGAACCCGCTCGAAGATTTCGTCCACTTCGTCACGACGCGAATCGAGAAGAGCCTCACCTTCCGGAGTGATGCTATAGACTTTCCGGCCGTCTTCCTCGATGCCCCGGATGTATCCCTGGTCCTCCAGCAGTTGAAGGGTAGGGTAGACCGTGCCTGCGGACGGGGTGTAGCAGCCTCCGAATTTCTCCTCAAGCGCCTTGATGACCTCATAGCCATGTCGTGGCTTTTCACGGACCAGCCGGAGGATGACGAACTTCATCTCCCCGGACTCGAACATCTGCTGGCGGCCCCCGCGTCGAGCGTGGTGCCAACCTCCCCGCCACCAGCCTCCCCATTTGGCCGGATCCAGTTCACTGAAGTCGAAGTCCCAGTCTTTTCTATGCTTAGACATACTCACCTCACCAATTTCAGGTCAGTCCGTATCACGCTATATCTTGCGATATGTCGTACGATATAGCGCGACATCCTGTTTCGCCAGACTCTCTATTGATCCGGGGACTCGATGCGGGGATTCGGCTGAGTGCTTCCGGCGTCGCCCGATGACAGGGCAGGGAAGAGGCCGACAAGCGAGTTTGCGTCCACTATCCTGACTCCCCAGACTTGTGAAATGGCCAAGATGCCCCGAGCGCTCGTCCTGTTGTTGGTGACCCTGCTGTTCCCCATAGCCTTGGCGGGACAGGATTCTACCTGGCAGGCGATAACGCCAGAGGGCGTAGTCCGGGCATCGGCTCTCGTCGATTCAGTCTTCGTGGACAAGCAGATCAACCGAGCTGCTGTAGGCGGCGGCGACTTCACGGCCTACCTCATAGCGCGGCTCGGCGTGAACCGCATCCCACCCGATTTCCAATACCGAGTGCGGGTAGATACCGCGCTGATTCACCTCGGCGGGCGGCTTGCTGACCTTCCCGATGAAGCGCGATCGTCGCTCGGCCCGCTCGTGATGTTCCTGAAGCCGGAGACACGATTATTGGCTGAGATCGACCTCCAGACGGCGGGAGCCCGGGCGGTGCATTTTCGGCTTCGAAGCGTTCTGATTGAGGGAGTGCCAGTACCCGAATCTCTGCTGCAACCAGTGATGGCCAGCGTGGGGGATCAGTACCCTGCTCTTACCTCGTCGGGGCGAGATCTCTACGTGGAAATTCCCGCGGGCGGGCGAATGGCACTGCGGCCGGACAGTGTCGCGTTGGCGCTGCCATGAGACTCCGCCCTGGGGGATTGCACTTCGGTGTCTGGAGGCGGAGCTTCGCAGGT
>DATIOP010000119.1:0-4075 GCA_035472975.1 Gemmatimonadales bacterium | reverse complement strand
CGTGACGCGTACGCTGAGCTCCGGAGTGGCCATCAGCCTGAGCGGCGGGTACCATCACACCGACTACCTGCTCAGGCGCAGCGACATCAACCTTCCGAATGCGCCGCTGGCGTCGACCTCCGAGGGGCGCCCGATCTACGGAACGCTGGTGCAGCAAGGCAGCATGATCACGGCCAGCCCCGGCAGCAACCGGCGGTTCAGCACGTTCGACATGGTCAGTGAGATGGCGCCCACCGGATTCTCCGACTACTACGAGGCCGGATTGGAGATCGCGCGGCGTCCTCTCACCGGGTTCTCCTTCGTCGGCTCATATACCTATTCCCACACGACCGACAACTGGGCATCGGCGCCGGCGACCGGAGATCCCGCGGATCAACTGAGTCCCTTCCCCAACGATCCGGTGGGCAGCGAGTGGATTCGGGGACGCTCCGATTTCGACATTCCTCACCGGGCGCGCGTGAGTGCCGCCTATCGTACCGCCGGGAAGTATCCCATTGGCCTCGGCCTCCGCTACCGCTTCCGTTCTGGCCTGCCTTTTACTCCCGGCTTCCGCAACGGCGTGGATGCCAACGGCGATGGGTCTGGCCGTAACGATCCGGCTTACCTGGACCTCAATACTCCCGGGATGTCCAGCGTGGTCTCCGGGAATGCCTGCCTCCAGGGCCAGGCGGGATTGCTGGAGCGCAACAGCTGCCGCGAGGCCGCGAATCATGCCTTGGATCTGAGCGCCAGTTTGGGGATTCCCGTGGGTTCGGCGGGCAATCTCGAAGTAACGCTCGATGCCTTCAACGTCGTAGCCACGGAGACGGGCCTGGTTGACCGGGCGCTCCTGCTGATTGACCCCAGTGGAAGCATCACAACCGATGCCCAGGGGAACGTGGTCCTGCCTCTCATCGCCAATCAGCACTTCGGAAAACTGCTCATCCGCCGCGGTGAGGGCCGCGTGGTCCGGATCGGGCTTCGGGTGGGGTACTGATTCCATGACCGCGCTGCGTACTCTAACCCTCGCCGGTCTCGCAGTTGGCCTGAGCCTCGCCTGTGACAATGCCGGGGAATCCTTGTCGCATGGCGTCGATGCGATCAACGTGATCAACGCCGGTGCCTTCTTCGACCGGGACGGGTCCGGGACCTTCAACACCCCCGATACGTTGTTTGCAGGAGTGAAAGTGAACCTGGTTCCTCCAGGCGGAACGATTCCGGTCGCAACCGGCGTCACCAACGCGGGCGGCCTGGTCGACTTCACCGGTGTCAGTGTGGGCCGGTACACGGTGGTTGTGGATACGACCGGACTGGGCGGGGACTCCCTGGTCGCGACCGGTGCAATCCCCTCCGAGGTCACAATTACCTCGCAAGGCGGCGCTCAGAGCATAGCCGCCAGTTTCGGCTTCGCCATCTCCAGCATTCAGGACGTACGAGTTCTGCCTGGAGGGACGCGGGTACTGGTCAAAGCCGGGGTGTTAGCCGGTCGGGCGACCTTCTCCGACACCACCGCTTACATCTCCGATACCTCGGGGACCATTCGCCTCACCAACGCGACGGGCTCGGTCTCCGCGCCGGGCGATAGCGTTCGAATTGTCGGAACGGTGGGGAATCGGAGCGGACAGCCGGTCATCAACAACGCCCAGATCTTTGCGTACTTCCTGATTAATCCTGGGGATCCGCCGCCCCAGCCGGTCAGTGCTTCCACCCATATCGCGGCGACCGCGGACGGAGGCTTGCTCGACGCGGCCCTCGTCGCTGTTACCGGCGCGACAATCATTGATACTTCGACAGTCGGCAACGACTTCGTCATCCGAGTGGACGACGGTTCCGGACCGTTGGATGTGGTTTTCGATCCTAACCTCGGTCCTCCTGCTCCGCCCGCTCCGCTCGGCGGCACGCTGTCGGGGAATGGCGTTCTGGTACCAGCGACCGGATCAACCTGGCAGCTCAAAGTCCGGGCCGACGCAGACGTGACTATTAACTGACCCGAGGCGGAACCCTCCGTGTCTCCCAACCGATCGAATCCACCCGAGTTCACCCTGACCTGGCAGATCTTCACGGTCCTCGGCCTGGTTTTCCTGCTCGTGGGTGGAGTAAGCCTCTTCGCCCCACTCCTTCCACTTCGGATCGGGGTCATCGAGTGGGAGTTTGGGACGGCGAGCGAGTTTTTCGATAACGTGCCGATTTTCGGCTTGGGCTTGGGTTTCCTGATGGCCGCCGGGTTAGCCACGGGTGCTAGGGGACGGGTTCGGTCTCTGGCACTGGTGTGCATTTTTCTTGCACTTCTGATGTGGCTGACAGCCGGGTTGTACGCCACCGTTGTCCCCCAGGCGTACAACGCCGCCCCCTCCCCAATTGCCCTCACGGCGATCAAGAAGGCGGTCGGAAAGGCGGCAGTCCAGATCCTGGTCTACCCGGTCGGATTCCTCTGGATCGGCATCTGGAGCTGGCGTCGGACCCTCAGCCGCCACTGATGACGGAGCCGCAATGAGGCCTAAGTTGTTGTGGCAGAACCACAACAGCCGTCAATTTTGATCATCTAGCGGGACATTGGACCTTGGAGTAAATCTATGCCTCCCAACAACATGCTCAAAATATTTCAGAGTCGTAACGCTGGCCCGAACGGTGCTCGTACAGGGTATCGAGGACGAGTGGCACTCAGAGAGGGGCTCCGATGAGCGCCAAGATTCTCGTTCAGGAAGGGAAGGGGCGAGCCGCACTGTCGCCCGCACCGGAAACGGCGTGGTCCCTTCTGAGTGGCGTGGGGTGGCTCTTCTCGGTGGTGGCCGCAGCCGACCTGGTCTTGGCTTGGTATCCGACCTTGCTTGGCAACGCCGAATGGGAATTCGGCACCGCGACGACAACTCTTGAACACCTCCCACTACTGGCTGTAGGACTCGCGCTGGTCTTTGGTTCTGCCGTAGCGCGGGGAGCCCGGGGGACGCTGAGAGTGGTTTCGATCCTCCTGCTGTCGTTGGCGGTCTGGGTGATTATGACGGGGATCTTGTTGGGGAGGAACATAGGGGTTGCAACAGCATCGGTTACGGATCCGGTGCTAAGCGTCGGCCTGAATCGATCGATCTTGCAGTCGTTGGTACAGGCCGTGGGTTACCCCTTGGCGTTTGGGTGGCTCGGAATCAAGGGATGGAGACACGCGGGGACGGCGTGAGAGTCAACATAAACTTGAGGTAGACCATGGTAACCCGAGGTAAGCTGTTCCTGGCCGCGGCCGCGCTGATGATGGCGCTGCCCGGCGTCGCCAAAGCCGATGGCTTCAAGAGCTATCGGGTTTGCGGCGGCGATACCTTTACCACCTGTGCGGCGGTTCGCATCACCGTGGTCGGCAACAACGTCACGGTTGATGTTTGGAACCTCTCGGGAAATACCGCTGCCAGCTACGGCACCCAGAGCAATGCTGGTACCATCTTTAACGGCATCGGGTTCTATCATGTCCCGCCCGGAATCGATGCGGTCACCGGCAGCATGAGTGTCACCGGCCCGACCAACAACGGGAAGCTGCCCGCACCGGGGTTGTGGCACATGAAGAACAACGGCTCCGTGATGTTCGGGGTGGACTTCAATCTTGCCACCTCTGCCACAAAGACCGCCGGCATCAAGAGTGGCTGTGCCACCTCGGCTCAGACACCGAACACCGGGCCTCGCATCTTCACCAGCCCGTGTTCCACCGATCTGTCGAACAACGGATGGACCCGGTTCTCCTTCCAGATCACTGGTGGAACCTGGGATCCGGCGAAGTCGGATATCTCCCTCCGCGGGTTCGATGGCGCAACCGGCAAGGCCACCGAGTGCATGACGGGCACCAGT
Source organism: Gemmatimonadales bacterium (assembly GCA_035472975.1). GTDB lineage: Bacteria > Gemmatimonadota > Gemmatimonadetes > Gemmatimonadales > GWC2-71-9 > DATBGE01. Next base: position 268 of record DATIOP010000119.1, on the reverse strand, counting down.
CCCGCCGGACGCGCGGCCACCTGCACCACGGTTACTCCCGAGCCTGTCAGCATGACGCTGCTGGCCACTGGTCTCGCTGGCATGGGTGGTGTCGGATTCTTCCGCCGGAAAAAGAAGAACCAGCCCGCGGCCTGATCAGCACCTCAAGACTCTCACGTCCCCAGCCCCGGGCGGAAACGCCCGGGGTTTTTTTGCCCGCGAGCCATCAGCGGGCAACCTTCGTTGTTAGCTTTTCGGCCGGCGGCCATAGTCCCACTAAATTCCGCCC
>DATIOP010000118.1:0-2355 GCA_035472975.1 Gemmatimonadales bacterium | reverse complement strand
GGGGAGCACCGGCCGTTCGCCGCGTCGCAGCCGTGCCACCGCACCAACCATCGTTGGTGTGAGTGCCAGGAGCCGCATCGCCTGCTTGAGTCCGGTTTCGGCGGTGGGAGCCGATTCCCCTTCCTCGGTTGCCAGCACCGCCAACCCCACTCGCACCGCGGCCATCGGATCCGCCTTAGTGGGGACCTGTTTCAAACCTCGCAGGATGGCAGGGGAGAGTTTTCGGCGGGAGCGCAGCGCGCTGCTGAACTCGCGCAGCTCGGCGCCGGTCGGCAGATCTCCACGCAGGAGAAGGAAGGCGGTCTCTTCGAACGTGGAACGCTCTCCCAATTCTCTCACGTCATAGCCACGGTAACCCAGCCGGCCATCCGACGCGGAGAGCCGGCATATACTGGTTTGCAGGGCGATGACGTCATCGAGACCGCGCACCGGCGCGGCGATAATGGGTCCGGTCATTCTCGAGCACTGAACGTGGGAGCGATGCAAAAGCCCCGGCGGGTGCCGGGGCGTGAAAGCTGGTGCGCGAGTCGCTGCCGGGCAACTGGCCTGCGGTCAGCGAGGGAAGATCCGGGCGCTCCGGGGAGAGACGTAGACCTTGTCACCGCGGGAGAGCGCCAGCTCTTCGAAGCGGTGGCGAGACACTTCGGCCTCGATCAACTGGCCATCCTCCACCCGGTCCATCTCCAGCCGGACCATCGGGCCGTAGCGCCGAACGTGACGCACCTGGGCCTCGATCGCGGGCCGACCGTTCGGGGTCCGGGCGAGATCCACCTCGTAGGTCCGCACGTAGGCGACGGCGTCCTGGTCCGGAGCTCCGGCGAAATCAGGCGCATCCCATTCCCCACCCTCGATTTTCACCCGGCCTTCGCTGAGCCGGCCGTGAAAGAGATTCACGTTGCCGAGGAAGCTGTAGACGAAGGGTGTGGCGGGACGTTCATAGACCTCCTCGGGCGTCCCCATCTGTTCCACCTGGCCCTCGTTCATCACCACGACCCGGTCGGAGACCTCCATGGCCTCTTCCTGGTCGTGGGTGACGAACACGCTGGTGACGTGGACCTCGTCGTGCAGCCGCCGCAGCCAGCGACGCAGTTCTTTCCGCACCTTGGCGTCAAGCGCGCCGAACGGCTCGTCCAGCAACAGAACCCGTGGCTTCACCGCCAGCGCTCGCGCCAATGCCACCCGCTGGCGTTGACCGCCGCTGAGCTGGGAGGGGAAGCGATCCGCCAGCCAGTCCAGCTGCACCAGTTTGAGGAGATCCATGACCGTCGTCCTGATCTCATCTTGAGAAGGGCGCACGTCCCGGGGACGGACTCGGAGGCCGAAGGCCACGTTCTCGAACACGCTCATGTGGCGGAAGAGGGCGTAGTGCTGGAAGACGAATCCCACCCGCCGCTCGCGAACGTGCCGGGTCGTCGCGTCTTCTCCAGAGAACAGAATGGAACCGGCATCGGGGGCGTCGAGTCCTGCGATGATCCGGAGCAGGGTCGTCTTGCCGCTCCCGGAAGGACCCAGCAGCGCCACCAGCTCGCCGTCGGGAATTTCCAGCGACACGTTCTTCACCGCGGCAAAGGTGCCGAAGGCCTTGGTGACACCTCTGATCTCGATGCTCATGCGGCTCTCCTCTCGGGAACTCCTTCGGGCTCGACCGTCATTGCGGCGGTCGCGCGGGCCAGGCGCCATTCCACCGCGGTCTTCGCCGCGAGAGTCACCAGCGCCAGCAGCGTCAGAATCGAGGCGGCGGCGAAGGAGGCGGTGAAGTTGTACTCGTTGTAAAGGATCTCGATGTGGAGCGGCAGCGTGTTGGTGAGACCCCTGATGTGACCCGAGACGACCGACACCGCGCCGAATTCGCCCATGGCCCGGGCATTACAGAGGATCACGCCGTAGAGCAGACCCCACTTGATGTTGGGGAGCGTGATTCTCCAGAAGGTGCGGAGGCCGCTCGCCCCCAGCACCATCGCCGCTTCTTCTTCTTCCGGACCCTGCTCCTGCATCAGCGGAATCAGCTCACGGGCAACGAACGGGAAGGTCACGAATGCCGTCGCGATGACGATGCCGGGCACCGCGAAGACAATCTTCAAGTCATGATCCTGCAGCCAGGGACCGAAGACGCCCTGCGCGCCGAACAGCAGGATGAACACCATTCCGGCGATTACGGGTGAGACGGCGAACGGCAGATCGATCAGCGTGATCAGCAGGTTCTTGCCGCGAAATTCGAATTTGGCGATGGCCCAGGCCGCCGCGACGCCGAAGGTCGCGTTCAGCGGCACCGCGATGGCCGCGGTGAGTAGAGTCAGCTTGATCGCCGCCGCCGCGTCCGGTTCAACCAGTGCGGCCAGGTATACCTCGATCCCC
>DATIOP010000117.1:0-2396 GCA_035472975.1 Gemmatimonadales bacterium | reverse complement strand
ACAATCTGTTCGAGGATGTCTTCCAGCGTCACGATGCCTGCGGTGCCGCCGAATTCATCCACCACGACTGCGAGATGGCTTGGCCCCCGCTGGAAGTCGCGCAGCTGGCGATCGAGTGTCTTCCCTTCCGGGACATAGGCGGCGGGCCGGATCAGGGCGTTCCATGGCTCGGCATCGTCGCCCTCGGGCAATCGGGCAAGCATGTCCTTGGCGTAGAGCACGCCGATGACCGCGTCGGGGTGCTCCTCGTACACCAGGAGTCGCGCGTGTTCCGAACCCTGGAGCGTCGCGACTACCTCGTCCCGAGTCGCCGACGCATCGACCGCGATGATATCGATCCGGGGAGTCATCACCTCGGCGACCGTCGTGTCCGCCAGGGAGAAGAGGCCGAGCAGCATGTCGCGGCGGGTGGCTCCGGACTCGCGGTATTCCCGCCGTTTGACCGGACGGATCCTCCGGTCGGCCCAAGCCGCGAGGCGAAGACCGGGGGCCAGGAGTCGAAGGGAGCGGAGCGCCGAGGGACGCGCGAGGGCGGGCAGGTCGGGCGCGACTGACGCCAGGAACCGGGGGAGAATGTTGCCGACGATCCAGACCAGTCCCACCGCGAGAAGCAGCCGAGCGAGCGCTCCCCCGGCAGGACGCGCCCACCACGATTCCGCGATTCCCGCAGCGGCGCCCGCCAGCACCAGCAGGGCCAGGTGTGCGACATACAGCGCCCGAGCCGGAGGGAGTCCGGTTTCACCGGTAGGGTGCTCGTCCGCGAGAATGTGGGGGACGTCCGCGTCCGCCTCTCCCGCAAAGGAGAGCCACGCCGCCCAGAACGCGAAGATCAGCGTCGCGAGCGGAGTAATGAAGTAGTGCAGCGTTTCTATCACGTCAGCGCTTCCAGGTATCGCTCCTGCCGTCGCCAGAGAACCGAGGTGGTACGTCCCCGCCCTTCGGGATGGTCGTAACCCAGGACATGCAAGGTGCCGTGAATGATGAGGCGAGCCAACTCCTCGGTCTCAGTCACTCCGGCAGCCTTTGCTTCCCGCGCCGCGACCGCCGGGCAGATGTAAATGTCTCCCGCCAGGCTCCCATCGGGTCCTGGCAGGTGGAACGAGATGACGTCGGTCGGCCGGTCATGCCTCTTGTACTCCCGGTTGAGCCGCCGCATCCGGGTCGGTCCGAGAAAAGTCACCGACACCGTGGCGCGGCGTCGCTCGGCCGCCAGCACTTTCCGAACGATCCGTCGCACCCGCGTCGCGGAGAGCTTGCTTCGGCCGCTCACCAGCACTTCCGGCGGACGCTCGCCCAATCTCCTAGTCGCGGCCAAAGTCAGCCGTGATCCCACCCGCACCGCTGGGATACTCGACACGGGTATGGTACATACCGGCGAGCAGCCGGGCGAACTCCTGGCTCACGCGGTCAAGGTCCCGAAGCGTAAGCGGTGCCTCCCTGAGCTGGCCGGCGGCAATCTTCTGCGCGACCAGGAAATCCACCGCTTCCCTCACCCGCTCCGGCGTCGGCTCATCCAGTACCCGCACCGCGGCCTCCGCGCTGTCGGCGAGCATGGCGACGGCGGTCTCCGCGGTCCGGGGCCGAGGGCCGGGATACTCGAAGGCACTCTCGTCTCCCAATGCGGACCCGTCAGGCTTCTGGGCCTGCTCGAAGAAGTATTCCATCCTGCTGGTGCCGTGGTGCTCCGCGATGAATCCTCGAACCACTTCGGGCAACCGGGCCTGGTCGGCCAGCTCCAATCCGTAGACCACGTGCTGCCTGATGATGCGCGCCGAGTCCTCCGGTTTGAGGTCGTCGTGCGGGTTGCGCCCGCCTTGCTGGTTTTCGGCGAAATAGAACGGGCCGACCAGCTTGCCGACATCGTGATAATAGCAGCCGACCCGAGCCAGCAGTCCGTTGGCTTGAATCGCGTTACAAGCGGCTTCACAGAGGTTGGCCATCTGGAGACTGTGGGCCCAGGTGCCGGGAGCCTCTGTGGCGAGGCGTTTGAGGAGCGGGCGCGACGGGTCCGCCAGCTCCAGCAGCCGGAGATCGGTCGTGATTTGGGTGAGCCATTCGGCGAGCGGCAGCAGGGCCATGGCGACCGACGTGCTCACCAGAGCGACGATCCCGCCGATCCCTGAGCTCCGCAGCATGTCGTCCGCGCTCCACCCGGCCATCAACCCGTAGGTGCATGCCGCGATGGCGTATGCGACGGTGATCGCGGCGATGCTCACCAGAACCTGACTGCGGCGGCGCACCACCCGCATGCTGATGGCCCCCGCGACACCGCCGGCGATGCCGAAGAAGAGCGTCGCGGCATCGGTCTGCCCACTCTGGGTTCCCAGCAGGAGTGCCAGGGTGATGGCGCAAGTGATCGCAATGCGACCGTTATAGAGCAGGGTGACCAGGATAGC
>DATIOP010000116.1:0-4060 GCA_035472975.1 Gemmatimonadales bacterium | reverse complement strand
CGGCATCCCGACAAAGGAGGCTTTCGTTCAGCTCCTGGTTTCCGGCCGGCCCGACAAAGGCATGGCGTCGGCCAAGACGCTGGGACTCGAGCCCCAGTATTTCGATGGGATGTATGACTACCTGCACGGCAGGGCGACCGGGGCCTACAAGCCGGGACGACCCGTGAAGGCTTCGCAGTAGCAGGATTCGTCAGCTCCACTCTTGACTGGTTCCCTCCTGCAACGTAGCGTATCGCCGCCGCCCAACCCTGCCCGCCGGGCGGTCCACCCGATCCATCGTTGTTGACCCTGTCTGGGAGGCCGTATGGACATGCTCCTCGCGCTTGCCCTCAGCATTGGCGTTCTGATCGCGGGTTGGACCTATGTTGCGCTGGGCCCCGCCGCACTCCCTGTGTGGGCGGGCATTGTCGCTTGGGGAACCTTCTTCGCCGCTGGGGGGAAGACGACGGGCCTGACCAAGACCATCGCGTCGAATCTGAGCGGAGTGTTCTGGGCCTTTGTCGCGCTCAAGCTTTCCGCCACGCTCGGCGGAACGCTGCCGGTCCTGTCAGCGCTGGTGGGTGTGGTGGCTCTCGCGATGGTTCTCCAGTCGAAGGTGGCGGTCCTCTCGTTCATTCCGGGCGCGTTTCTCGGCGCCGCCACGGCCGTCAGCGTCGTGGTGGGTGCGAGCGGCACCTACACCAAGACGATCATCGCTCTGGTCGCTGGGGCGGTGCTGGGTTTCCTCTCCGAATTGATCGCGGGAAAGATCGCCAAGCCAGCGGCTTGAGTATCCTTTCTCCTGAACGCCCCCACGGCATCGCCGTGGGGGCGGTTGTTTCTACGGCCGCCGTCCTCATTTACCTTTCGAGCCGGCCGGCCATGTCAGGCCCGCCATCAATGGAATCCTTCAACATCGAAGCCTAGACCTTTCCGATGGCAAACTCGATCATTCAGCCCGATGCCGCCGCCCAAGGCTATATCGCGGGGCTGCTCCAGGCACTCGGCACCCAGCCTCCGCTCGAGGTGCTTCGAAACACGCCTTCACGATTGCTCGATGCGATCCAGGGCCTTTCAGAAGACCAGCTTTATCGTCGCGAGGCGCCTAACCGGTGGTCGGTCGCGCACGTCCTGCAGCACCTGGCCGACTCCGAGCTGGTGGGGGCCTACCGCTTCCGCATGATCCTGGCTCACGATCGCCCGGATATTCAGGCCTACGATCAAGATCTCTGGGCCGAGCGGTTGCACTACGATCTCGCCGATCCCGCCGAATCGCTGGATGACTTTACCGCGATCCGCGCGGCCAACGTACGCCTCTTTGAGCGAAGCACCCCAACCGAGCGGGAGCGGGTGGGGATCCATGCCGAGCGGGGAGAGGAAAGCCTCGGGTTCCTGCAGCGGGTCTACGCCGGGCACGACATTGTCCATTTGCGACAGCTCGCACGGATCCGGCAGGCCACCGGATGACCAAGTCCGCCACCACGCTCGCAAAGGCGGAGAAGGCGCTGCGCGATGCCGGCATGAAATTCCCCGAAGTGACCGAACACTTCCCCTGGGGTCACCGGGCACTGAAGGTGAAGGGAAAGGCTTTCATCTTCATCGCGCTGGAGGGAGACGAGCTGAGCATGTCGGTCAAGCTCCCCAGCTCGCACAGTGTGGCGCTGACTCTCCCTTTCGCCTCTCCCACGGCTTACGGCCTGGCCAAGAGCGGCTGGGTCACCGCACGGTTCCAGCGCTCGGACCGGATTCCGCTGGCGCTTCTCTGCACCTGGATGGAAGAGAGCTACCAGGCGGTGGCGCCGAAGAGTCTGGTCGCCATGCTGGCGGGCGGAGAGCCGGTAAGGCGGACGCGGCGGACCGGGCGTACGGGTCGGGCGCGGCAGAAGTGAAGATTCCTGCCTGATGGATACCGGCCTCGTCGCGGTCGCCGCCCTGGGATTCTTTCTGGGGATGCGTCATGCCACCGATGCCGACCATGTCATTGCGGTTACCACGATCGTTGCGCGGCAACGTTCTACCAGGAGTGCGGCATTGATCGGCGGGGTGTGGGGGTTGGGACATACCATCACCATTCTCGTCGTTGGCGGCGGCATCATCCTGTTTGGCTGGGTCATTCCGCCCCGGGTCGGACTCTCCATGGAGTTTTCGGTCGGCTTGATGCTGATCATCCTTGGACTCATGAATCTGACCGGTGTTCTGCAATGGATGAGCGACCGCGCCGTGTCGGACGCGAGGGCCGGTGTCACCCATTCGCATCCCCACAGCCACGGGGACTACGTTCACAACCATCACCACGGTCATGATCCGGAGCGGCATCCGCATTCCGCCGATCGGACCCCGGTGGCGTGGCTCGATGGTCATCTCGGCAAATCGGGTATTTACCAGGTCATCCGTCCACTCGTCGTAGGAATCGTGCACGGGCTGGCCGGCTCTGCCGCTGTCGCGCTCCTGGTCCTGACCACGATCCGGAATCCGCAGTGGTCGATCGTCTACCTGCTGATTTTCGGATTGGGTACTGTCGCCGGCATGATGCTTCTGACCCATCTGATTGCTATCCCCTTCGCTATCACCTCGCAGCGGTCCGGCCGGTTCAACCGCCGGCTCCGGATCGCCTCGGGACTGCTCAGCCTCGCCTTTGGGTGCTTCGTCGCCTATCAAACCGGCGTCGCAAACGGCCTCTTCAGCGGAAACCCGCAGTGGACGCCGCGCTGATTCGTTCTCTTCCGCGAGGATCGTCGTGAAAATCACTATCGATGTCGACCGGTTGGTGAGCGAAGGCAAGATTACCCAGGAAGAGAGTGTGCGACTCAAGGAGCTGGCATCGCAGGAGACCGGCTCCCAGGGGCTCAACCTTCTCATCGGCTTCGGCGTGCTGGCGACGACCGGCGGGGCCTTGGCGCTCCTTCGCTCGGCGCCCGCCTCAATCGCCCTGGGTGGCGCCCTCGAGGCCGCGGGGATCGCCCTGTCCGCGCGATATCAGCGGGAATGGGGAACCCTCGGCCTGATCCTCCTCCTGGTCGGAGCCCTGACTGCCTCGGGGGGCATCCTGATCTATACCGATGGCAAGATTGAAGGCTACGTCGCGGTTACCGCCATCTGTGCCGTAGTGGGAATCGTCGCACGGAGCGGAATGCTGGTCGCGATGGCAGTGATCGGCCTTTCCGCCTGTCTCGGCGCCGCCACCAACTATTACCACGCCAGCTACGAGCTGGTGATCCGTCAACCGGCGCTCACGGTTGTAGCGTTCACCGTGCTCGCCCTGGCGACGTATCGGCTGGCACTGAGACAGGCCCCGGAGACCGAACGCCTCGCGGTGATTGCATCGCGCACGTCGCTGATCCTGGTGAATTTCGGTTTCTGGGTGGGTTCGCTCTGGGGAGACTCACTTTGGTTCCGCCAGCCGAGCTGGTCGCTGGGCAGCGGGGAGCTGATTCCAGATTGGGTGTTCGCCGTGGTGTGGGCGGTGGCGTTGATCGGCACCGGCATATGGGCGGTTCGGCAAAACCGCCGCTGGGTCGTCAACACGGTCGCCGTCTTCGGCGCCTTCCATTTCTACACACAGTACTTCGAGCGGATGGGCGCATCACCCGGCACCATGGTAGTAGGAGGCGTGATCGCGCTTGGATTCGCGGTCGTCCTGGCGCGCTACAATCGCGCCATAGCTTCTCTACCAGAGGCTGTCGCTTCGTGACCGCGACCGGCTCCATCACCACCCCGGCAATCCTCGAGGAGATGGTCGTACGCCTCGGCGGACTGCGACAGGACACCCGGCGAAAATGGGGGACCCTGACCGCCGGCGAGATGGTCTGCCACATCGCCGACTGCAGTCCGAGCATCCTCGGCCGTTCGGACAGCAACCGCCCCGCAAAACACCGTCCTATTCTCAAGTGGCTGGCGCTCTATACTGCGATCCGCTGGCCACGGGGAAGGAGGACGCCTGCCTCGGTCGATCCCCGACGGGGTGGCAGCCGCCCCGGGGAGTTTGAATCGGATCGAAGGCGGGCGATTGACGGGCTGCGCAGCCTGGCGGCCGCTCCCGACGGAGCCTTTCCGACGAATCACGCGGTGTTCGGCACCATGA
>DATIOP010000115.1:0-13650 GCA_035472975.1 Gemmatimonadales bacterium | reverse complement strand
TATGCCCCAGGTATTCGGGCTGGGCTCGAGCCGCCGCACACTGCCCATCGCGGCCGCCCATGGAGCTCCGTTCGCCTACTCGCTCTTCATCGAGGGCGGCGGTGACGACCCGGAGATCTTCACTGAGTACCGCCGCCGGTTCAGAGTCGGACCGCTGGGCACCAGACCGCTCGCGATCCTCAGCCTCGCCGGAGTCTGCGCCGAGACCGACGGGACGGCAAAGGCGATCTGTCAGCGCGACAACGACGGGTTGATTCCTACCGTGGTCGGGTCGGCCGAGAGCTGTCGCACCATGCTGTTGGAGTTGCGCGATCGCTATGCGGCGGACGAGATCGTCTTCGTTGAAATCGCCAAGCCACTCTCGGACCGCCTGCGTTCCTGCGAACTCCTCTCCAGCGCCTTGGGGATGCGCAGGGTTCCTCAGGCCGTGCCGGCATGACCTTGATGCCGGCTCGCGTGCTGTCGGGGTTTGTCCCGCGAATACGATGACTCCAGAAGAACACCACTCGGAGGCGAACATGGGTACCAGGAAATCCGCCAAATCTGGCGCGAAAAAGAGCAAGCGGCTGAGCGTCAACAAGAAGACGTTGCGAGACCTCACTCCCCGGAAGAGCGAAGCTGTGGTCGTGCGTGGGGGGCGGGCTACCGTGAGAAGGTGTATATGAATTAGGTCCGCGACTGCATCCCGTTAGGCGGCGCTGGCTGTCACGAAGCACCAAACCTGGTAGTGACCGATGAAGAACCGGAAGACTGCGAAAGTCAAAGCGCAGGGACGGCGCACGAAGCGGCTCAGCATTGTAAAACAGACGCTTCGTGACCTCGACGCAAAGGCACCTGGCCTCAAGGGAGGCGAGAAGGTCGGAACTGGTAGCATGTCCCCAGCATGTCGGCGCGGACCAACCGTGGCATGTGCGGTCTAGGGATCAATGACCGTCGTCGCGGGTAAAATCGAGTTCTTCGTCCTGCGCACTCCGCTGCTCCCGGTCGAAACCCTTCTCGACTGGAGCAGCGGACTCAACGCGCGCCTGAGCTACGACCGCGGTGAGTCTCTTGTGGCCGCACTCGCAACCGATCGGGCCCTCCTCCGCAGTCGTCTCGCCAAACTCCTGGAAAATCCCGAGATCCGTGAGGCGATCTTCGTTGCCTCACCCAGTCTCGATGAAGCCCTCGAGCACTGGTTCCGGAACCCGGATGGTGAGAAGGGCCAGCGGGTCGAGTGGGGCCTGGTCCGCTACCTCTGCCGCATGGCCAGTCGGCCGACGCCTTTTGGCCTCTTCGCGGGAATCTCAATTGGCCGGGTCGCGAAGCAGACCTGCCTGAAGATTGGAGGCCGTGGAGCAAACGAGCGGCACACCAGGCTCGACAATGACTTCTTGTTTGCGTTGGTTCAGGCTTTGGCGAGCGATTCAACGCTGCGCGACGCCCTTCGATATCGTCCCAACGACAGTCTCTCTCCGGGCGCGGGGCGTTTCCGCTATGTCGAGGCGCGGGTCGATGGCACCCTGCGGACCTATCACCTCGTCAGCGCAGACGACACTCCCGAGCTTCGCTCGACCATCGCCCGGGCGGAAGCCGGTGCTACCCGCGCCGAGCTGAGCGAAGCCCTGGTCTCTCACGATGTTGATCGCCTGGAAGCCGATAAGTACATAGACGAGCTGATCTCGGCTCAACTCCTGGTGCCGGATTTGGAGCTGCCGGTCACCGGTCCTGAACCGCTCCCTACCCTGATCCGGGAGCTGGAAGCGCACCCTTCGCAGGATGCCACTCTTCAGACCCTGCGGTCAGTCGATGCGACGCTAGCGGAATTCGATCGACCCGGAGGGACTGCTCCCGCGCGGTACCGCGAGCTGGCCAGGTCGCTGGAGCCGCTTCCCGCAAAGGCCGAGCTGGCGACTCTCTTTCAGGTGGATCTGGTCAAGCGGGCGCCGGAGCTGACCATCGGAGACTCGGTACTCCGGGAGATTGACCGCGCCATCGAGACACTGCATCGCCTGGGCGGCATTCGGGGCGGCGACCCTCTGGCCCGATTCCGGGAGGCCTTTCTCGAACGGTATGAAGAGCGCGAGGTCCCGCTACTCGAAGCCCTGGACGACGAGGTCGGGCTGGGCGGCATGATCGCGACCGGAGGTGATCCATCTCCACTTCTCCGGGGAATCGGCTTTCCCGAATCACCGGAGACGGACCACACCTGGGGAAACCGCGAACACCATCAACTCACGCTCCTCGGAGCCGCGTTGCAGGATGGCCGGGAAGAGATCCTGCTCGACGCGAAGGACCTCGAACGGCTGGCCATCCCCGGCAAGCACCCCTTGCCCCAATCCCTGGAACTGATGGCAACCATCCTCGCCAAATCGGCCGAGGCGATCGACCGCGGTGAATTCCGGCTGTGGGTGGACAGTGCCACCGGCCCTCCCGGTGCGCGCTATCTGGGCAGGTTCTGCCACGTGGATGATGCCCTCGCGAGGGAAGTGGACGGGTTGCTCCGCGCCGAAGAGGAACAGCACCCGGACGACCTGTACGCCGAGGTCGTGCATCTTCCCGAAGGCCGGATGGGAAACATCTTGCTGCGGCCCCAGCTGCGGAGCCATGAGATCACCTATCTGGGACGGTCAGGAGCGCCCAGAGAGCAGCAAATCCCTGCCAGCGATCTGCTGCTCTCCCACAACCACCGGCAATTCGTTCTGCGCTCTGGACGGTTGGGCCGGCGGATAATCCCTCGCCTTACTACAGCTCACGCCTATACCCGCGGCCTCGGCGTCTATCGATTCCTCTGCCTCTTGCAGGTCGAACATGTGGCCGACACGCTGGTGTGGAGCTGGGGACCCCTGGGCACCGCACCGTTCCTACCGCGGGTGCGATCCGGTCGTCTCGTACTGTGCCCCCGACGCTGGAACCTGTCACAGGACGAGTGCAATCGGCTTGGCACCTTGACCGGACAGGAACTGTTCGTGGCAGTTCAGGACTGGCGCACCCGGAGACGCCTGCCCCGGTGGATCGTCCTCGCGGATTACGACAATCGCCTCGCCGTAGACCTGGAAAACGTGCTATCGGTGGAGGCCTTTACCCATGCCGTGAAGAAGCGGGACTCGGCAATACTCGAGGAGACCTTCCTGGCTTCGGAGGACGAACCGGTCGAGGGCCCCGATGGCCACTATGCGCATGAGATCGTGGTACCCATTGCGCGGCCGGTAACGAGCGCGGTCAGGGTTCCCGAAGCACGGAGACCGGCGACCGCTCCGCAGGTACAGCGCTCGTTCTCACCCGGCTCGGCATGGCTCTCCATCAAGCTCTACTGCGGCGAGTCGATCGCCGACGAGATCCTCACCGAGGTCATCGGACCCCTCACCCATCAATTGCTGGAAGACGGCGCCGCCACGGGCTGGTTCTTCATCCGCTATGGCGACCCGGCCCTCCATCTGCGCTGGCGTCTCGCGGGTGATCCGGCAGCCCTGTCCGCCACGGCCCGCCCCGCGGTCGAGGAGGCAGCGGCGCGCCTGCTGGACGAAGGGAAAATTTGGCGGGTGCAATTCGACACCTACAAGCGCGAAATCGAGCGCTACGGTGGCCCCGAGGCGATTCTCCTGGCAGAGCGGTTGTTTCAGGCCGACAGTGACGCGGTCTTTCGGATCATGGAACTGGTGGATCCTGGAGACGCAGGGCTGGACGAGAGATGGCGCCTAGCCGTTCGCGGCATGGACCAGCTCCTGACCGACCTTGGCTTCGATCATAGCGGCCGGAGCGAGTATGCCAAGCGATGGGTTGAGGAAGCGTTTGAAAACCCCGAAAGCAGTGCGGGATTGCGACCCCAGCTCAGCGAGCGCTTTCGGAAGGAGCGAGCGCGACTCGAATCGCTGCTCGATCGGAACAGAGACGCCGACAGCGATCTGGGTCCTGGACTCGCGATCCTCCATCAGCGCTCAGCGAGCCTCGCCCCCATAGGAGCGGAGCTGCGGAGGCTGGAGCAGGAGGGGAATCTCCGCGTGCCGGTTGATGAACTGGCCCAGAGCTTTGTTCACATGCACGTCAATCGGCTGCTTCGGTCCGCCCAGCGCCAGCACGAAGTGGTCCTGCACGATTTCCTGCATCGGCTCTACCAGGCCCAGGCCGCGCGGGCGGCCGCGAAACGTCCGGCGCCGGAGCCGGCGCAATGAACGCGGGGCGTGAATGGCAGCCGCTCCTCGATGGTTCGCTTCGGAGCCAGGCGCTCGAGACAATCGGCGACATCGCAGAAGCGCTTAGACATCCGCCGGAGCCCACCCCAGTCGAGGGCCAGACGATCGAATCGACTCAGGCCATCAAGTTTGGGCTCATGACCGGCCGGGCCGGATTGGCGGTGTTCTTTGCCTATCTGGCGGAAGCCGGTCTGCACAACGACGCCGAAGAGCTCGCCTGGGATTTTCTCGATGAGTCCGAAGCCGGCCTCGCGGAGCATTGGATGGGCGCGTCACTGTGCGAGGGATTCACTGGTATCGCTTGGGCGCACGCCCACCTGCATCAGGCACTCTCCCACGCAAAGGATCGGGGCGAGCTCAAGGACCTCGACGAAGCGCTCATCGGCTTGTTGCTCGATTGGCCCAGCCCGGATCAGTACGAGCTCTTGTATGGGATGGTGGGTATCGGTGTGTATGCGCTCGAGAGGCTTCCCCGCCCCCGCGCTCGGAGGATGCTGCGACTCATCGTGGACCGGTTGGAAGAATCGGCGCAACGCATGACGGACGGCATCGCCTGGCTTACGCCACAGACCCCTGGCAGCCCAACCCGCGAGTACAACCTCGGCATGGCGCATGGAGTCCCCGGTGTCGTGGCGCTTCTGGCTAGGGCGGTCACAGCTCGGATCGAGCGGAAGCGCGCCTTTGCGTTGCTCCGCGAGTCCGTCCGCTGGCTCCGGGCTCAGCGGCTTCCACCGGAGTTTGGTGGCGGATTCCCCGCCACCATCTCGCCGGGAGAGTCGCCGCTCGCGACGCGGGTCGCCTGGTGTTACGGCGATCCCGGAGTGGCCGCGGCACTGCTTGCAGCCGCCAGGGTGCTGGAACAGCCGGACTTGGAACAGGAAGCGATCGACCTCGCGGTGAGCGCCGCCGCTCGGCCACCAAGCGAAAGCTTGATCGCCGATGCGGGGATCTGTCACGGCGCCGCCGGGCTCGGGCAGCTCTACAATCGATTTTTTCAGATGACTGGCCATCCCGCGCTGGGAGCGGCGGCCCGGGACTTCTTTGCTCAGGCGATCGAGTTCCGCCGACCCGGAACCGGAATCGCGGGCTACGCGCCCGCGCCTGCACCAGGGTCGGAGGACGCGAGTGCCATTGATCAGAACGATGCGGGACTGCTCAGCGGTGCCGCGGGTATTGGCCTGGCGCTGCTCGCGGCCACCACGCCGGTGCCGCCAGCCTGGGACCGCCTGCTCCTGGCGGATCTCCCTGCAATAGCAAGGTGTTGATTGTACTCGAACTCAACTGGAGGAACCCATGACCAGGAAGACCACGAAGGGCCCCAAGACACCGCGTAGGAACTCCAAGCGGCTCAGTCTCAGCAAGAAGACCCTCAAGGACCTGAACGTTTCCGCCACCGGTCCCGAAGGTGGGATGGGGATAAAGATCCCGCTGAGCCATTGTACCACCTGTCCAGCCAGCTGTCGTCGCAGGCCATGAGGCGATTGACCAGGCGTTGCAGCGAGCAGTTCAGCTGGTTGGATGTCACTCAGGATGTTGGGGAGAACGGTGGCCGCGTTCTAGCTCTCCTGGCGGCCTGCGCGGTCGTTTGTCTGGCGGACAAGAGTTGGCGGGTTTCGCGGCCGAAACGCGATTAACCAATACCGGCAAAGCACTCAGGCCGCCGGCCGCTACTCAGAGTTCCGCAAGACAACCGCAGGAGGAAGGCAATGGGTACCAGCAAGGGAAGCAAAGGGAAGAAACTCGCTCTGAACAAGGAGACGCTCAAAGATTTGTCGCCCAGCTCGACTGGAGGCGGAGCCATGGGAGGCCTTGGTAAGGGCGGCGGCGGTACCGCGGCCGCGTGCTCCAATCCGTGTCCCGCCACGCAGTTGCTTTGTCCCCACAAGACTACGGTTCCGGCCGGATGTCCGAGCACCGTTACCGCGGGGTGCACGGTACGCTTCTGAACCGGGAGAGAGGGTGCGGCCTTCGTGGCGCTCAGTCGCTCGAGGTTCAGAGCGTTGGCAGCTGCGGGGGCCGTCCTGATTTGTGAGACACAGACGAGGTGGAGAATGAGCCCCAAGAGTGGCAAGCGAGCCAAACGGCTCTCAGTCAACAAGAAGACCCTGAAGGATCTGGAAGCAGGACCGGAAGGCTCCCCCGGAGTCAGGGGCGGGATGAGGAATACCGCACCCCCAGGGTGCCCACCCCCACCAACCGTTCGCTGTATCGCAAAGACCACCGTCCCATCGGGATGCCCGGGTGCCGGCCGGGCTACAGCCCGGGGATGACGGTCAATCTGGCCCGGCGTTGGAGCGGCCTGTAGAGCTAGAGCAACAGCAAGAGTGTCCGGCTTCCAGACTCCATCTTGCGGCCAGCGTTCCAAGCCGCATACTTCGCGCAGTGATTCCCCCCCTAAGCTTGGCGCCACCCCGATGCAGGCACTCTACGGGCGCCCGGTCTTCGTGGTCGAAGGCGACACGTTCTTCTGGGAAGACGTCGTCCTCGACGCGATCCGGCGCGGCAAATGGTCGGGTCTGGAGCAGGAAGCCCGTGAAGGATTCGCCGCCTTGGAGGAGATCGAGTCCTCCGCCGATGACGAGGAATTCGAAGCGGCCGTGGACGAGGCTGCGCAGGAGTTCCGCTACGCGCGCGATCTGGTCAGTGCCCAGGAGATGGAAGACTGGCTCGCGGTCCATGAGGTGAGCCTGAGGGAGTGGATGGAACACATCCGCCGCCAGACGGCCCGGGCCAGAGCGCCGCTGGGACTGAGCGCCCTCGTGGCTCGCCACCCGACGGACGCTGAGCAACTCGATGCTGCGTTGCGGGTGGATCTGATCTGCACCGGAACGGGAGAGAAGCTGGCCGCGGAGCTCGCTGGACGGGCCGCCGCCGCCGCTGGGATTCCGGCGCAGGCCTCTCAAGAGACCGACGAACCGCTGCCGTCCAGAATACCTCTCGGAATCTCTCCGGAGCGGGCGCAGGAAAGGATCAACCTGCTGGCTCGGGTAAACGAGAGCGCCGTGTTGTTCCGACAGAGCGCAGTGACTCCGGAGGCGATCCGGCGCGAGATCGGGCATCACCACACCGAGTGGATCCGGATCGATTGCCGAGCCATTGCCTTCGAAGATGAGGCCGGTGCGCGTGAAGCGGCGATGTGCATGCGGGAAGACGGGCTCGCGCTCGACGACGTCGCGGCAGCCGCGCATGCAACCGTCGCCGAGTCGCGCTTCTATCTCGACGACCTGGACCCCGAATTCCGCCCGATATTCATGGCAGCCCGCCCGGTCGAAGTGTTGGGCCCAATCCTCTTCGAAGGAGCTCATACGCTCTTCCGCGTGGTGGACAAGGTGATGCCTTCAGAGAAGGACCCCGAGATCCTGCGCCGCGCCGAGACGGGAGTAGCGACACGCATCATGGCGGCTCAGGCCCAACAGCGGGTGCAGTGGCAATTGCCCTGGTGACCGGGATGGATACCGAATCTCTCGACGCGGTACTCCAGAGTCTTCCAGTACTCACAGGCCTGCCGCACGACGTGCGGGACCTGGTCATCGCGAGCTTCGTCCCCACCAGCTACACCTTCGGCCAGGCCATCGTCCACGAGGGCGATGCCTCCGACGCGCTCTACGTCCTGGTCTCCGGCCGGGTGCGGATGGTCAAACGGGGTGAGAATGGAGACGAGATCTCCCTCGGCGCGCTCCGGCCGGGGGAGACCTTCGGGGAGGGTGGCTTCAGCGACCACACCATCCACCCCGCCACCGTACGAGCGAGCGGGGACGTGGAGGTGGTCCGCCTCGACCGATCGGTCTTCGAGGCGCTTCTCCGCCGGCGGCCGGAGGTGCGCAAGTTCTTCGAGCTACAGTCCCGCCATCGCAATCTGCAGTTCTTCTTCCGGCAGTTCACCGTCTTCGCGAAGCTTCCGCCAGAGGCCTTGAACGATCTCCTGGCCAACCTGGAGCCGATCGACTTTCGCCAAGGCGACGTGGTGATCCGCGAAGGCGAGCCGCCGGGCCCGATGTACATCATCGAAGAGGGCCGTTGCCGGATCCACGTCGGAGTGGACGGGCGCCGTCGCAACGTCGCGTTCCTCCGCCGCGGCGAGTTCTTCGGTGAGTTGTCGGTGATCCGCGACCAGCCGCGCGATTCGACCGTCGAGGCGGTGACCAACTGCCGGCTCCTGCGCCTTACCCAGGAGACCTACCAGGAGCTGCTGAGTCAGCACCAGGCCTTCAGGGATGAGATCGAAGAGCGGATCGCCCAGTACGACTACGCCCACACGGCGCAGATCCCGATCGACCTCTATCGGGAGATCCTGCCGGCCGACGCGTCGGTGCTCAGCAAGGTGGGAGACGACCAGGTCGACCAGGACCTGACTCGCATGTGGGCGATTCCGCCTCGTCCCGAGGCGGCTCAGCCCTCCAGCACTGAAGAGGCTCCGGCGCCCGAGCCCGAAGCGGCCGCGGCCCCCTTCGCCGATGAAGAGGGTCGTTTCGTCAAGCGGAAACGGCGGACGCGCAAGTTCCCCCACGTCTGGCAGATCGATGAGATGGACTGCGGCGCCGCGAGCCTCGCGATGATCTGCCGGTACTTCGGGAAGGCGGTGAGTCTCGCGCGGATTCGCCAGCTGAGCCACACCAGCCTGGATGGCACCAGTCTCCGGGCCATCTGTCAGGCCGCCAGCGAGCTGGGACTCGCGGCCCGGGCAGTGAAGGCCTCGCCCGTCAATCTGGACCAGATGCCACTCCCGGCCGTCGTGCACTGGGATGGCAACCATTGGGTTGTGGTGTACGACGTAGACAAGACCTCCGTCCGGGTCTCCGATCCTGCCACCGGCCGGCGCCGGCTCACCCGCGCCGAGTTCGGCGAGAAGTGGAGCGGCTACGCCGCGCTGTTCGATTACACCACCGAGTTCGAGAAGAACAAGGAAACCAAGCTCGGCATCGCGTGGCTCCTGCCCTTCTTCAAGCCGCACAAGACCCTGATCCTCCAGGCCACGGCCCTCGCCGTGATCGTGAGCGCGTTGCAGATGGTGATCCCGGTCTTCACCCAGGTCATCGTGGACCGGGTGCTGGTGGAGCGTGATCTGAACCTGCTCAACATTCTGATCGCCGGCATGGCGGGAGTCGTGGTGTTTACGCTGATGGCCACGGTCATCCAGCGCTATCTGCTCAGCTTTACCGCCGTACGCATCGACTCGGCGACCCTCGATTACCTCACCCGGCGGCTCTTGAGTCTGCCGATGAGCTACTTCAACACCCGGCGCACCGGAGACATCCAGCGCCGGCTGCAGGGCATCTGGCTGGTCCGGGAGTTCCTGGTGGAGCACGGTGTCGCGGGACTGACGGCGGTCGCGCAGCTCCTGGTCTCGCTGGCGCTGATGACGGTATACAGCCCGCTGCTCACGCTGACCTTCCTGTCCACGGTGCCGCTGTTCGTCCTGTTGATGCGCTATTCCTCCACCAGGCTCTTCCCGCTCTACGCGGAGCTGGAGGAATCGCACGGCAAGTACCAGTCATTCCAGATCGACGCCATCAAGGGCATCGAAACCGTCAAGTCGCTTGGTGCGGAGTCCGCCTTCCGAGACCTGATGCTGGGACAATTCAACAGCGTCGCCCGCAAGCGCTTCAAGGCCGACTTCACGCTGATGAGCTACAACGGCGCGATCTACACCGTGACGCTGCTGTCGGTGGTCTTGTTCCTCCTGGTGGGCGCCCACCAGGTGATGAACGGGCAGATGTCGATCGGCGGGCTGGTGGCGTTCAATTCGCTCGTCGCCCTGGCCAACGCGCCACTCCTCACCCTGCTCAGCCTGTGGGACAACTTGCAGCAAGCGACCGTCTACCTGAACCGGCTGGACGACATCTTCCAGCAGGAGCCGGAACAGGGCGAGGATCGCTCGCGGCTCATGCCGGTCAAGTCTCTCGAGGGTAGAATCAGTCTCCGCCACCTCGGCTTTCGTTACGGGGGTGCTGAGTCTCCCCCGATTCTGGACGACATCAACTTCGATATTCCGCCCAACACCATGGTGGCGATCGTCGGCCGCAGCGGTTCGGGGAAGACCACCCTGATCAAATGCCTGGCCGGACTGCTCGAGCCGACCGACGGCACGATTCTCTACGACGGCGTTGACCTCAAGACCCTCAACTACCGCGATCTTCGTCGGAAGATCGGATTCGTGCTGCAGGAGAACCACCTCTTCGACGACTCCATCGCCCGCAACATCGGGTTCGGCGAGGAAGAGCCCGAGTTCGAGGATGTCATGTGGGCAGCCCAGGTCGCCAACGCGCGCGAATTCATCGAGCGCTTGCCAATGGGCTACGACACTCGAATCGGAGAATCGGGAATCGGGCTTTCCGGCGGGCAGCGCCAGCGTGTCGCGATCGCGCGGGCGATCTACCACCGGCCTCCGGTTCTCATTTTCGACGAGGCCACGAGCGCCCTCGACGCCGAATCGGAACGCGCGGTGAAAGAGAACATCGATCAGCTGCTCGAGGGCCGCACCTCGTTCGTGATCGCCCACCGGCTCAGCACCGTGCGGGACGCCGACGTCATCCTGGTGCTGGAAAAAGGCCGGCTGGTCGAGACGGGAACCCACGACGACCTGATGAATCGCCAGGGGCTCTACTACTTCCTGGTGAGCCAGCAGTTGGGGCTGTGAGTAATTGAAGATTGCAGATTGAAGATTGCAGATTGGCCCGACGTGATGGTGCGTTCTCAGTCAGAAAATCTGAAATCTGAAATCTGAAATCTGAAATCTGAACCGAGACCTCCATGCCCGACGACTCCAGAGAGTCCTTCCTCGACACCACGCCCCCCCACTGGGTGGCGCGGGGGCTGGCGTATGTCATCATCGCCGCCTTTGCGCTGGCACTCCTGGGCGCGGTGCTGGTGAAGGTTCCGGAGACGGTATCGGGGCCATTCACCCTCGTCCCTGTCCGCGGCACCGATCCGGTCCGGGCGGTGAAGAGCGGGGTACTGGTCGAGGTACGGGTCGCCGAGGGAGACAACGTTAGCCGCGGCGCGACACTTTTCCTGCTTCGGTCCTCGAGCATGAGCGACCGAGCGGCGGACCGGCTCACCCTGGAAAGCCAGCTTCGGGCTAACGAGCAGCGGCTGACCATTCTCAAGAGCCAGTATGACACCCGCAAACGGTCGGATGAAGCGGAAGCTCGGCGACTGCAGAACCGGGTTCAGTTTCTCGAGGGCCTGATCACTTCCAAGAGCAAGCGCCTCGCCCTCACGAAGATGCTGGCCGATAGCTCCTCTTCTGGCGCCAAGCGGGGAGCGATCGGCCAGCTCGAAGCGAGCAGGTTGGAGCTGGAATACAGCACCCTCCAGGAAGAGGTTGATGGGGCGCGGAACGATCTCGCTGAGGCGAGATCCGACATCACGAGACTGGAGGAGGACGGCAAAGCGAGGGACCTGGAATACGAGGAGACCCGGCGCGGCCTTACCGAGTCCATAGAAAACGCCCGCATCCGGGCCTCCTCACTTCAGCGTGACCTGATCAATGCGACAGACGTCGGATTCTCGGTGATGGCTCCATGCGACGGCGCCGTGCTGCGCCTCCACGTCAATGCGCCCGGTGCGGTAGTCCAGGAGGGAGACATTCTGAGCGAGATGGGCTGCGCCGGAGACCGCCTCCAAGGCGAGCTGCTCGTTCCGGAAGCCGGAGTCGCCCAGATCCGCCCCGGTCAGGGGGTCAAGCTCCGCTACGACGCCTTCCCCTATCAGCGCTATGGCGTCCGGTTTGCCACCGTGCGCTGGCTGGGGCCTGCCGGCTCAACCGCCCGGGACAGCGGGGAGTTCCGCGCCCTGGTCGATCT
This sequence comes from Gemmatimonadales bacterium, assembly GCA_035472975.1. GTDB lineage: Bacteria > Gemmatimonadota > Gemmatimonadetes > Gemmatimonadales > GWC2-71-9 > DATBGE01. The sequence goes on along the minus strand of DATIOP010000115.1, from coordinate 1,673 downwards.
GGCCGACGACTCCATCCGGGTCCACGGCCAGCTGCGTGCCCTGCTGCCAGGCATGGGTGGGCGGGCCGACATCGTGGTCGGCAGGCGATCGCTGGTGAGCTACGCCTTCGAGCCGATTCGAGCCTTGCGGGAAAACTTCGCGGAGCCACCCGCTCGATGAACGAACCAGGGATGAACGGAGACCGCCAGCGGGAGTGGCACCACACGCTCGAGGATTTCCAGAGCGACGACGAGCCCATGGCCACCTGTCTCGGGCTGGCCCGGATCGCGGCCCGCACCGAGCTGCCGATCCTGATCCTGGGAGAGACCGGGACCGGGAAGACCCTGCTCGCCCGGGCGATTCACAACTCCTCCCGCCGCTCAACCCATCCCTTCATCGCCTTCAACTCGGCCGCCCTCAGCGACACTCTCCTCGACAGCCAGCTCTTCGGCCACGAAAAAGGCGCCTTCACCGGCGCGATCCGGAGGGTCAAAGGGAAGTTCGAGCTGGCGGATCACGGGACGCTCTTTCTCGACGAAATCGCGGACATGAGTCCGGCCGCGCAGGCCAAGATCCTCCGGGCGGTCGAGTACGGCGAGTTCGAGCGGCTGGGCAGCGAGCAATTGCTCCAGGCCGACGTGCGGCTCATTTCGGCGACGCACCTTCCTCTAGCGCGTTACCTGGAGACCGATCACTTCCGGAAGGACCTGTTCTACCGGATCAGCGGGATCACCCTCAGGCTGCCGTCGTTGCGGCAGCGACCCAACGATCTCCGCACCATCATGGCCGCGGCGATCGCCACAGCCAGCGCGACGCTCAACAAGTCGATCGTCGGGCTGAGCCGACCCGCCGCTGACCGGCTCCTGAGCTATGACTGGCCGGGAAACCTTCGGGAACTCCAGCGGGTGATTCACACCGCGGTCGCGATCACCGAGGGCGACGTAATCCCACCGGAGGCGATCCTCCTGGGAACCTCGGTGGAAGCGGTTCACGCCGAAGACACCAACGGCACGGGAGACCACCCGACGCCGAGTTCCGCGCTCATTGCCGCGCCTCCTTCGGACCTCTCCCTCCGGGCCGCCGAGTTACGGCACATCCACGCAGTCCTGGATTCCTATCACGGCAACAAGCGCCGGGCGGCCAGGGCCTTGGGCCTCTCGCGCTCCACCCTGGACCGCAAGCTCCACGGAGAGTGACCAGCCAGTCTCGTCCTGAGACTACGGTTTCATGCTGGGACCAGCGTTGGTTTCAGATTGGGGCCGTCAGCTCCCGCGGCTCTCCACCCAGAATCCGGAACTCGTGCTGCAGACTCAACTTGCAGTTTGGCTCTGACGCGGCACGCCGCCTGCCTAAGAAGCGGTCCGTCAGGCCGGAGCCGCCGGCCGCGATCAAGTCTCCGCTTCAACACCGCAAGTCCACTCAGGAGGATGTATGGCTGCCAAGAAGACGCCCAAGGTGAAGGATCTGCCCCGTAAGGCAATCGACTCGAAGAAGGCGGCCGATGTGAAGGGTGGAATGCTGGCGAAGCCCCACAAGCCGTCCAAGTAAGCAACTTGCAGCGAAGTGACCGACGTTATTTCCCCCTCGAGGAGGAAGTATGACGAGCAAGGACAAAGAAGTCCGCGATCTGCCCGAGCGTAAGATTCCCAACACGAAGGCGGATCAGGTCAAGGGCGGCTCCACTACGGCTGCG
>DATIOP010000114.1:0-2981 GCA_035472975.1 Gemmatimonadales bacterium | reverse complement strand
CCCGAGGAAGAAGAAATCCTCGGTGTTTCGAGCTGCACAAGGAAGAAAGGATATTTCGAGATGGACCGCGCGACTGAGGCGCTGGTCTCGATCTCCGAGCTGCCTCAGATCCAGCACAGCGCGCGCGCCGAACCCGCAAAGTAGAAATCGAGGTCCCGCGACAGCCTCGCTGGCTTATTCCTCCTCTTCAACAACTCCGCCGCCGCGCTCGTTTTTGGCCTTCTCGATGATCTTCTCCTGGAGCTGGGCGGGCACAACGTCGTAGCCGCCGTTCCTCTTCGGGCGCCTGCCATTGCCGGCTGCTCTCTATGGCGTGCTGGTCTTCCCGTTCATCTGGGGGCTGGCCGAGCAGATGACCTACAATGGCTATCTGTTGCCCCGCTTCCAGGTTTTCTGTCGGAGTACGACCCTGTCGATCGTATTTGTAGCGTTTGCCTGGTCGCTGCAGCATGCCTTCATGCCGCTGACCTTCGATGCGAGGTACATGGTCTTCCGGCTGTTGTCGTCGGTGCCGAACTCGGTCTTCCAGACACTTTTGTATCTGCGACTTCGCCGGCTGGTTCCGCTCGCGATCGGGCACGCCGTGATGGATGGTGCGAGTGTGCTGATCGGCGTGCTTCTTCCGTTGCTGAGGGTGTGATGCGGCGGTCTCCGCCGCTCATTGGCTGACGACCTGCTGGCCGACATCCCTCTCCCACTCGGCCAACAAGCGCTTGAACATTACGACGAGCTCCGGATGCCGGGCGGCGAGATCGATCCGTTCGCCGGGATCGTCGCCGAGATCGAATAGCAGGTACTGGCCCGCGTCGACCAGCAGCTTCCAGCGTCCGGACCTGACCGCGCGCTGCTGGCGCTGAGCCCGAGCGATGCGCCAGAACAAGTGGCGTTCGAGGAGCGGGGCATCTCCGCGCAGGATGGGAAAGATATCGATCCCATCAGGACGGTAGCCTTGGGGAGCGTGGGTCCGGGTTGCCGCCAGGATCGACGCGGTGAGATCCATGGTAATGGCCACCTGTTCCGACGTCTTCCCCGCTGGAAGCTGCCCCGGCCACCGCAGGATGAGAGGCACCCGGATGCCACCTTCCCACAAGGTCGCCTTGCGATGGTACAGCGGCGCGTTGCGAGAGAGCCATTCTCCCCCATTGTCGTTGGTGAAGATCACGAGTGTGTTCCGCGGCAGCCCGGCTCGATCGAGCGCAGCGAGAATCTCCCCGACACCCTGATCGGCCCGCTCGAGCATCCGCACGTAGTCCGCGCGTGTGGCCGGCACGGAATCGTCGGGCATCTGGCGGAGCGGCCGTGGCGTATTGCGCTCCGCCTCGGTGGGGGGCCGATCGGGCGGCTCGAACGGCCAGTGGACCGCGTTGTAGGCGACTTCGAGGAAGAAGGGGCCGCTCGCATGGCGGGTGATGAAGCTCACCGCTCGTCGGGTGATCTCATCGGTCAGGTATCCAGTGGGCTCGACCGGCGTCAAATTCTCGTAAAGATCGGACGGTCCACCAGGAGGACGCGTGTAGTAGTCGTGGGCGCCGCCCAGGAACCCGAAGAATTCGTCGAACCCGTGGGCGTTCGGCCCGAACTCGGCCTTCCAGCCGAGGTGCCATTTGCCGATGAGCCCCGTCGCATATCCGTTCGTCTTGAGAAGCGCCGGCAACGACGTTCCTGTCGCGGGCAGGCCGCGCTCCCTATCCGGTGCCGAGTCGGTGAGCACCCATTCGAGCCCGACGCGCTGCTGGTAGCGGCCGCTGATGAGGGCCGCACGCGTGGGCGTGCAGACGGCACCGTTGGCGTATGCGTTGGTCAGGCGCACGCCTTCGCGAGCGAGGCGATCGACATTGGGCGTCCGAGCATCCGGCACACCGTAGCTGCCGAGGTCTCCGTATCCCAGGTCGTCCATGAGGATGAGGACGACGTTCGGCTGTGACTGCGGTGAGCTCTGTTGGGCTACGAGGCTCGCAGTCCGTGCATTGGAGCCGAGCAGCAGTATCGCGACGAGGAGGAGTTGACGTTGCATCGCGATCCTTACGAATTGGGACTGAAACCGTCGATTGGATGACGCCTCTGAAGGTACACAAATCAGTCAGGCCGCGGCACGAAGACGACCGCTCCCAAGCAACCAGGCCAGGTACGCGGCGGCCGTCACGTCGTAGGTGAGAATGCAAGGCGCGCTCCGATCAGTAGTGCCACGATGCACCTCCTTACGTGAACTGCGACCCAACGTTCACGATGCCGGCGGAGTCATTAGCGACGGGTCAGTGTCACCCTAGCGAAAGGCCGACGCACACCGGCGCTGTCGTTGTCCATGTGCCATTGCCAGGAATCTGCGGCACGGTCGTAAACAAACGTGGTGGGAAAGGCGTCGGTCGCGGTGTAGCGGAAGAGAAACGGGAGAGAGTCGCCGGCCACGCTGCCTCGACCGATCCCGGCAGGGTCGAACGCGCTAGCGGCGGTGTTATCCATCCACAGGCAGCCATACTCGCCGGTACGCGGATCGCGGCCGAAGAGTACCACTGCCTCATAGGCGGGAGAACCGTTCGGGGCCCGCTCGCGCGAGACCTCGTGCATCTGCACGTACTCGCGGCCGAGCATCCAATCGAACGTCACATCATGCGTCGTTTCCTGGCGGGCGATGGTGCCGCGCAGTACCCAGTGGCCTACGAGTCGGTCGAACACCGAGTCGGGCGATAGTGTCTGGGCCGACAGCCGGTGAGCACTGAGGACCAGGGCTATCGAGAATAGGAGTGTGCCGCGTGGGATCAGAACCTTGGCCGCAAGCCCAGCGCAGAGGATGAGAAGAAATCCAGTCATGTGACGTGCGGCTCGCGCTCATTTGGGAGTCGGTGCACATCAACGCCCTCAGGTCAGCCAGCGATCGATCTCCGTCAGGGCCTGCTCGATGTCATCCGCGTCATTGTAGAGATGCGGGGAGAATCTCAGGACGTCCCTGCGCGCGGAGACGACGATCCCGGATTGGTTGAGAC
>DATIOP010000113.1:0-2140 GCA_035472975.1 Gemmatimonadales bacterium | reverse complement strand
GGTCTACCTGGTGCTGACGGAGTGGCTCCAACCACTCGGCGTCATCAGCGGGGTTCCGGAACACCACTGCGGGCACCCCGAAAGCCTTGGCATGCCCCAGTCCACCGGCGCTCGCCCGGTTGCTCAATACCAGCACCACCTTGGCGCCTCCGAAGTTCCGAAGGCTCTCGAGCAGCGCGAGGAGGTTACTGCCTCCGCCCGAGATGCACACGGCGATCTTCAGCGGCATGGCGCAAGAAACTAAGGGGGCAGAGAGGGATGGTGTAGGGGTCGGAGGCAATCCGAGCCGCCTGAGCCGCGTGATGACCGATTGGCTAATTGGTGGTCCCGCCAGAAGTTAGACGACCCATCCAGGACGTCCTGTCCCGATCCGCCAAATTGGCCCTTCTCTTGCCCATATGTCAAGCAAATCAGCACTACACAGGCGCAGCCACCGAGGGGGAAGGTATGAGAACCGTCAAGGAATTGATCGGTCGTGGAACTGGCGTCATCGCGATTGCCGCCAGCATCCTGTCAGGTGGCTGCCAAGCCACGGTCAAGGAGAATGGGCTCCAGATCCAGCGGATCATCGCCGGGGTGACCGACGCGTCGGGCACCATCCACGCATCGCTGGTTCAAGGTGACGCTCCGAACCCGAACGGCGGTCCGACCAACACCGCTTCGGGTTTCGCTGCGATGGTGACCGGTGGCAGCTCCCAGCAGACCCTCACCGGGTCGGGTGCCTTTACCCGGATCGTCGTCGCCATGCCCGGCGCCCGGAACTACTACGAGCTGACCGTCCCGTCCGGCACGACCACTCCGATCATCCTGCGCGCGGCCGAGAACCTTTCCAGTATGAACATGGGGGTGAGCTACGCGGTGGGTGATGCCAACGTGATCGGCAAGTACACCGAGCAGACCGTCAGGATCATCTACGTGGGTAACGGTGACGTCCAGGTCAGCGTCTCCTGGAGCGACACCAGCGACGTCGACCTCCACGTGGTGGACCCGGCTCTCGAGGAGGTCTACTTCGGCCATCGGTCAGCCGCGAGCGGTGGCACCCTGGATCTCGATTCCAACGCGGCCTGCGGCCGGGATGACCTTCAATTCCCCCACAAGAGCAACGAGAACATCGTGTGGCCGGTTGGTCACGCTCCTCACGGTAGCTTCACCGTGCGGCTGGCCTACTGGAGCGCCTGCAACGTGAGCGCACCGACCGACTACGTCGTAACCGTTGCCACCAAGGGCGGCGGGGCCCAGGTCTTCACCGGCCAGTTCACTGGCAGCGGGACTGGTGGCGGCGCTGGCAGCGGGACGTTGATAACGACGTTTACGTTCTGATTGAGCCGTCAGCCGTCAGCCGTCAGCCGTCAGCTGTTAGCTGTTAGCTGTTAGCGAAAACGTCCTAAGACGTAGGGAAAATCAGAAGCCGCGGATCCTCGCCCAGGGATCTGCGGCTTCTGCTTTCTTGTGTCGTTTGGCGGACGGGTCGGCTCACGGTCATTCAACACAAAGGCACAAAGGGCACAAAGGACACAAAGAAGAACATTTGTGAAATCAGTTTCTTAGAGATACTTCGTGATTCTTCGTGCCTTTGTGTCCTTTGTGTTGAATCGTTGATGCCGATCAAATTCGCCAAAGCCTAACGGGAAGCAAGTCATTGCCGACCGCTACCCCTCTACGGCGAGCTGTAGCGCGGCTTTAACTGCGGGGAACGACTCTTCAGGTAGCGTCCGCGGATCCAGCAGCACTTGCCCCTCAGCCACTCGCACGATGATCGGCGGCTGGCTCAGGCGAAGCCGGACCGCCAGGCCCTCGGCGCCGAGGGGGCCGGCGTTGAGGGCGACGAGACTGGTCGGCAGCTTGGCGCCGGGGAAGGAGCCGCCTCCTACCGCCGATTCTCCCGGGATGACCTGGGCCAGAAACACCGGGGGACACAGACCCGCGAGCACCCTCGCCCGACGATCCAGCTCCGCCTCGTTCAGGGTCAACATGCGGAGCACCGGGATCTCCCGTCTCGCGACCTCGGTATCATGGTAGAGACCTAATGTCGTTTCGAGTGCCGCGAGGGTGAAGCGATCGGCGCCGACGAGCGTGATCCGTGGGTTGCCGATCGCCGAGTAGGCGAGGCTCGAGGCGCCGAGGCCCGCCGCGACCGCGG
>DATIOP010000112.1:0-4759 GCA_035472975.1 Gemmatimonadales bacterium | reverse complement strand
GTGCGAAGGTGATCCGCGAGGACCTGGATTTCGATGTGACGCGGCCGCTCCACGTATTTCTCGAGGTAGACACTCGCGTCGCCGAAAGCCTTGAGCGCCTCGGACGCGGCGGCTTCGAGCGCCCCATCCAGTGCCGCGGGCTCGCGCACCACGCGCATTCCCCGACCGCCTCCGCCGGCGGAGGCTTTGACGAGAACCGGGAACCCGATTTCCCGGGCCGCCTTTCCTGCCTCCGCTCCGCTCACCGCGACCGTCAGACCAGGCACGATAGGAACTCCGGCCGCGGCCATGCGGCGGCGGGCCTCCGTCTTGTCTCCCATCGCCCGAATGGCGTCCGCCGACGGTCCCACAAAAATCAATCCGGCCTCGCTCACGGCCTGTGCAAAGGCCGGACGCTCGGCCAGAAATCCGTAGCCCGGGTGCACCGCCTCCGAGCCGCTCGCGCGAGCAGCGTCGAGCAGCTTGTCGATCCGGAGGTAACTCTCGGAAGGAAGTGGCGGACCGATTGCAATCGCGTGATCGGCCGCGCGAACGTGGGGGCTGAGACGATCGGCGTCGGAAAACACCGCGACTGCCTCGAGTCCTTCCTCGTGGCAGGCGCGGATGATTCTCAGGGCGATTTCGCCCCGATTGGCAACCAGAACACGCTTCACGGAAAGGAGAGGCAGCTCACCGACCGCAGGCGTCGCGCGGGCGGTCTCCGAGCTGGATGAGGATGCTGCTGCAGAGAAGGGCGTTCCGGCGACCGGCAGCTTCGTACACCGCGCGGGTTTCCTGGGCCCAGGAGCTAGCGCTCCCCCGCCCTGCGATCAAAAGCTCGGTCACGGCCAGGCCGTCGGGAGTCAGCTCTCCTACGGGACCAGCTACCCGGACCAGACGAATCGCACGCCAGGGCACTCCCATGGCGACGCTGGAATCGGCCGCCGGCGTGAGGCAGAGCGGACGCCGGCGGGCGACTTCGGTAAGCATGCCGGCGACCGGAGTCTCCGGATCGATTCCCAGCGACTGGGCCATACCGCGGCGGTAGTTCGCATCGGCCGCGTAGAGCTCGGGCAGTATCGGCACCACCGTCGTGCGGCGGCCGCTTCCCAGCACCGCGTACCACACCCCAACGGCTTCCAAGTCCGACCCGGTAACGATGACTCCGTTGGTGGGACAGGAATTGACGAGGTTGATGCCCAGTTCGGAGACGTAACCGGGCAGCACGGGATAGCCGGAGACCGGAGCGCCGGCGCGAGTGGTCTCCCACCCCGAATCCTCGATCTGGATCAGGGAGCGACCCATCTCGACCAGGGCCCGGAAGACCAGGGCGGAATCGGAGCCAAGACGGACGGCCTGATCGAGCGCGGTGGCCGCGAAGTCGAGGTAGAGCCCGCCCGGCGGATCGCCGACGTGGCCGGCCAGGTGCCAACTCCGGCTATCCAGCCAATAGAAACGGCCGAGCTCAAACCAGGCTCGGCCGTCTTCGGGCGCGGTGGCGAGATAGTGACCGAGAAACTCCGTCGCCGCACTGCGTTGTCCACTCAGGTCCATCGCGACGGCACGGGGGACGGCGCTCGGGTCTACCGGCGCCTGTGCGGCAAGGGCTGATGCCCCGGCGAAGCCGGCGGCGACGAGCGCGGGAGCGAGGCGAAAACGTAAGCTGCTCATCAGCACCTAAAGTATGAAGCAGCCCAAGGTTGCGCTAGGGTCAAGGGCAATCTGCGGCTGGGTGGGAGGCGCCCCGATGAAACCGCTACAGGGGAATGTTCCCATGCTTCTTCGCCGGGTTGCGGTCCCGCTTGGTGGAGAGCATGCGCAGGGCGTCGATGAGGCGCGGACGGGTATCTCGTGGATCGATGACATCGTCCACAAATCCGCGCGCGGCTGCAGAATACGGATTGGCAAAAGTGCCGGTGTATTCGGCGATGCGCCGCGCGGTTTCCGCTTCCTTGTCGGCGGCCTGATCGAGTTCCTTCTTGAACAGAATCTCTACCGCGCCCTTGGGCCCCATCACGGCGATCTCGGCCGTGGGCCACGCCAGGTTGATGTCGCCTCTGATGTGCTTGGAGCTCATCACGTCGTAGGCGCCACCATAGGCCTTCCGGGTAATCACCGTGAGCTTGGGGACGGTCGCCTCGCAGAAGGCGTAGAGGAGCTTGGCGCCATGCTTGATGATCCCGCCGTGCTCCTGGGCAACACCGGGAAGGAAGCCTGGGACGTCCTCGAAGGTGACGAGCGGGATGTTGAAGCAGTCGCAGAAACGGATGAACCGGGCGCCCTTGAGCGACGCGCTGATGTCGAGGACTCCCGCGAGCACCGCGGGCTGGTTGGCGACGATGCCAACCGGCTGCCCTGCCAGTCGCGCGAATCCCACGATGAGATTTCCGGCGTATTCGGGCTGCACTTCGAAGAACGAGCGCCGATCCACCACGGCGCCGATCACCTCGTGCATGTCGTACGGTTTGTTGGCGCTGTCGGGTATGATGTCGAGCAGCCGCTCTTCGCGCCGGTCCACCGGGTCATCCAGCTCGGCGGCCTGGCGGCTCGGCGGCTCGTCCAGGTTGTTGCCCGGGAGATAGCCGATCAGCTCGCGCACTGCGGCCAAAGACTCGGGCTCGGTCGCGTGGACGAAATGGGCCACCCCGGAAACGCCGCCGTGCACATCGGCACCACCCAACTGTTCGAAGCTGACGTCCTCGTGGGTGACAGTCTTCACCACGTTGGGACCGGTCACGAACATGTAGCTGACCCCCCGGACCATGAAGACGAAATCGGTGATGGCGGGACTGTAGACGGCACCGCCCGCGCAGGGGCCGAGGATGACCGAGATCTGGGGAATGACACCCGAGGCGAGGGTGTTGCGCAGGAAGATGTCGGCGTAACCACCGAGGGAGGCGACTCCCTCCTGAATGCGAGCGCCGCCTGAATCGTTGAGCCCGATGATCGGTGCGCCGTTGCGCACCGCGAGATCCATCACCTTGCAGATCTTCTCGGCGAAGGTCGCGGAAAGGGAACCGCCGAAGACGGTGAAATCCTGGGAGAAGACATAGACCACCCGGCCGTCGATCCGGCCATAGCCGGTGACGACACCGTCTCCCAGATACTTCTGCTGATCAAGACCGAAATCAGTGGCGCGGTGGGTAACGAAGCGGTCCAGCTCGACGAAACTGCCGGGATCGAGTAGCAGGTCGAGCCGCTCCCGGGCGGAGAGTTTGCCCTTCTTGTGCTGCTGGGCAATGCGCTCCGGCCCGCCACCCTGCTCGGACTGGGCCTGTTTGTGGTGCAGCAGATCGAGGAGTTCCCGCGGTGTCTTCATGGGGCGGGAATTTACGGGAACCGCAGAGCAGAGGCGAGGTGCGCTACGGGGTGTAGATGATGCCCAGGCGCACGTTCTGGAAGTTGTACTTGATCCTCCCCGACAGGCTGTTGGGCCTCCCCGAGGCTTGGCTCACGTCTACCCGAACCCCGTTGTACTGGTATCCCGCCTCGAACCCCACTTTGGTCCATGGGAAGTACCGTATGGAACCACCGAAATCCGCGACATAGGCGTCGAAGCGATCGATGCCGATCCAGATGGCTCGCGCGTCAGCCTCGAAGTACCACGCGTTGCCACTGCGGAACCGGCCGAACAGTCCGACGGAGCCGATGGGTCCGGTTATGCTCCGCTCTCGGGAATACGCGGCGGTTGCTCCTCCAATCCCCGCTTCGGCGTCGATGCTGGTCTTAAAAAGAATGGCGCCCAGACCGAGGGCGGCACCCACTTGGGTACCCTCCTTGGCCACGAAGGCGTAGCGATAGTTCAGAAAGAGATTGTCCGCGTTGAAGACAGACTTGATGTGCAACCCGGCGGTAAAGGTCGTATCCGTAAACACGATGTCCCGGCTGAGGGTATTGTCCCCTTTCCGCCGAGCCAGGAGGTAACCCAGCTCCAGCTCATGTCGGTGCCCTATCCGAAAGCGCGCCGCGAAACGGCCTTGGACCTTTTCTTTTGCGAGACCCAGGTCGTTTTCGACCCCAATGTTGGTTCCGCCGCCGTTGGGGCCTTCGATTCTCATTTCCGAGCCGAAAAACACGACGGCCCCCGAGGCGGTGAACTGCCACTTGTCGTAGAGGTGGTTGCGACTGTCCTGGGCGAGGAGTCCACTCGCGGACGGTATGCACGCGAGGATGGCGAAGGCTCCGAGAACACGGCTAAACAGTGACATGGCGGACCCGGGGCAGAAGCGCGGTAGAGCGACGGGACCCCGCTAACTTGGGGAGCAACCAGTCTGCCCGCAAGCTTCGCGGTGTGCGGTCTGTGAGCAGGTGCACTAAAGGACTATTTGTGGTCCCTCTGGTGGCGTCCTCCAGCCCGCGCTATATCCGGTTTCACCGCCTGCATGAAGGCTCGATGTCCAAATCGGCTGCCCCTCAGTTGGACAATTCCACCCGGCTCGCGGTGGATCGTACCCGGCTCGCCCACGAACGCACACTGATGGCGTGGGTCCGCACCGCAACCTCGCTCATCTCCTTCGGTTTCACCATCTACAAGTTCTTTCAGTTTGAGCTGTCGAAGGATGATGTCCACCGGGCCACCAGCCAGTTCGGTCCTCGGCACTTCGGTATGGTCATGATTGTCATCGGTATAGTCTCGCTGGTCGCAGCCCAGGTCCAGGACTATTTCCGGCGCAAGGAACTCGAGAAAGAGTATGGGCCCGGTCCCTTCTCGGTAGCCGCGGTGGTGGCGGTGCTGGTGGGCGGACTCGGCGTCCTGGCTCTCGTGGCGGTTGCCTTCAAC
>DATIOP010000111.1:0-3830 GCA_035472975.1 Gemmatimonadales bacterium | reverse complement strand
TAATCCTGAGCGTCACTTCCTGTTCCCTGTTACCGGTTCCCGCTTTTCAGATCGTCGCTGCCGACCCGTTGCCGTTCCCATTCCCGTTATGCTCCACAAACCGGGGCCGGTTCGAGGGCAGGAAGGCGCGCTCGCTGGCCTGGCGGATCATGTCCTTCACCAAATCAGACAGATGGTCCCCGTAGTGGAGCAGGAAGACTCCGCGGGAACGGCGCTGCGCGATGAAGGAGATGAAGGGGACGTCGGCTTTGGCTGCGTTGCAGGGGCGGCAGGCGAGGACCAGGTTGTCGGGCCGGTCGTAGGCTGTCTGGCCTTTGCGGGGATAAACGTGGTCGAGTGTGGTTCTGTCTTCGGCAATTTCAATCCCGCAATAGGCACAGATCGATCCGTATTGCTGGATCAGCCACTGACGGTGACTATCCATGGAGCGACGGCCAAGATTGCGAGCCGGACGATGCGAATTCGAAGAGGAACGTCTGCGGGAGTTACGTGGCACGTGGTGAAGATCCGTCAAAACTTTTTCTACTTTTCGGTTCAGGTTATGATCAGGCGGCCTAAATTGGCCGCAGGAACGGACTTAATGTAACGAGTCGGGCCCCGAAACGGTATCCCGCCGAGGTCACCGGCCCCCATCCCCCCGCGGCTTCGCCCTCTCCCCAGACCCGCAACCCCGTTCGGACAACAGGGTTAGCAGGCCCGCACACTCGCTGAACTAAGCAAGAGCTTGGCCAGACTGGCCTCAAGGATGGTAGCGGGACTTGAGCAGCCGTCCCCACTTCCAGTTGATCGGGTAAACCACCCTGGCCGGACCCCCGGCGTCCACCAGTCGCTGGCCAGTGTTAGCCCAGGCGAAGACGCCTCCTTCGAGGTAGGAGACCCGGGTGTATCCCGCCCCCTGAAGTGCCTGCGCCATCGCGGCGGCTATGGTCCCCGCAGCGTCGTAGACCACGACCGGATTGTCCTTGGGAACGTTCGCCATGACAGACAAATCGGGTGCCGCCGGATCGATCCAGACCGCCCCGTCTATGTGGCTCAACGTGAACTCGGCCTCGGGCCTCGAATCAACCAGAAGCGCTGGCGGCCGGTTTGGATCCGACCGCCACGCCACCAGCTCGGCCGGAGTCACCGAGCGAACTGACGAGAACTTCGCCTTCACCGCCTGCCTCAGAACCAGGGAGCCCAGTGGACTCCCGTCCCAGACCAGGCCAATCAGGCCCAGCGCCGCTAAGGCGAGGAGGAAGATGGTCCGCTTGGTGAAGCGCTTCCCTGTGCTCATGTGGTACGAATCTCGGAAGGGGCAGGGGCACCCTAGCCGCAAGCATTAAGCCGTAAGCCTTAAGCTTTTAGCAACAGGCGCTTTGCCCATTGCTTACGGCTTCTGGCTTACGGCTTTTTGCTGGACCGACTGGCTTAAGGCGTGTGACTCCTACCGACGCCCCCGACCCCCGCCTCCTCGTCCCTCATCGGGCTTGCGGGTCTTGGCCAGCAGTGCTGCCTCGGCGGCCGCCTTACGGATCATCCGCTCGGGGCTCTCGGCCTTCATGATCGTGCGCGGCTTGCCGGGCACGAAGTTCACCTTCCCCTCGACCGTCTCAACGGTAAGCGGCCGGCCGGTAGTCAGCTCGAAGACGCCCAGCACATTTTCTCCGGCGCCCTGTGCCGCCTTCACCCGCTCGGCTAATGCTTCGCGGTGCGGCAACCCCTCCAGAGACACCGGCGGAGTGCCGAATGGAGTGATCGGCTGGACCAGGATGGCGATCTTGGCCCCTCGAAGCGTGGGACCCAGCCGAACCTCGCGGCCTCCAACCTCGCGGGCCCAGCGGGTGGCCTCACGCTCGGCGGGCGACGGCGCGTTGTTGCCTGCGTTGGACCCCTCGGCGGCGCCGGCGCCGGGTTTCCGCTGCTCGCGACTCTTGCGAAGCGCTTTCAGGTATTCGGGTTCATCAGACACGGTAACAGCTCCAGACAGCGGTGGGACGGGTTCGGGGGAGAAGATACACGGAGAGAAGGATGAAGGGGAGAACGGGGCGGCTCGGACAGGAAGGTGCCAAGGACAGGGCTGGAAAAACATATCGCGGATGACGCGGAGCACGCGGAATACGCGGAAATGATATTGATGTCAGAATTACTCCAGGGAGGAAAGCTCAGCTCATTCATTCAACAACACTCCGCGTGGTCCGTGTGATCCGCGGTAAGCAGTTTATGAAGCCCTCCCTGTCGAGGAGGCCCGGGCTACGTCACCGGCGGCACTGCGCCATCACCTACCCTGAACCCATACCGCCTCAGTCGCGAGCCTAACGCATCGGCGCCCTGTCCCCCCATCACAATGACCAATCCCGGCGCCACCAGCCTGGGCAGCCTGCGAAGATCGGGGAGCCGCGCCTCGACGTTGGCGGGATCCGCGGCGCTGATCGCGAGACAGGCGGGATGAACGGTCCACGACGCATCCACCAGGTCATGGAGCGGCAAGTCGGCGCCGAGGTAGCGGACTCTCCAGCCGGCGCGTGCGAGAAGCACAAGATGACAGAGCAGGCCCCACTCGTGACGCTCGCCCTGAAGGCAGGCCGCCAGCATGACCGGTCCCTTACCGCGTGCAAGCTCCAACTCTCGCTTGAGGGCCGCGATCACCACATCACTCGCCAGATGTTCCACCGCGACTGAAAGTTTGCCCAGCGCCCATTGATCGCCGATCAACTCGGCCAGCGGCAGAATCACCTCGCGGATGAAACTCTCGAGCGGCCGGCTCCGATGCTCTTCTTCCAACAGATCGGCCAGCCGCTCCCGGTCGAGATGGCGTAGCGCATCCAGCATGCCCGGTAAGGGGGAGCCGTCATTGACCGAGCCTTCCGCCCGGCTCACCACGGACTCGACCGATTCCTGCGTCAGCTCACCGATTCGTTCTCCCCCCGCGATCAGCCGGGCGAAGGCGCGCAGCAATGCCACCTGCTCCGAGGTATAGACCCGGTAGCGATTCGCCAGCCGGCGAGGTCTCACCACCTCGTAGCGCCGCTCCCATGCCCGGAGCCGGGCGGGAGCCAGGCCCGTGAGCTCGGCGACTTCCTTGATCTCGTAGTTCCGGTTGGCCGGCATGGCCGGAGAAGGTGCAAGCCGATGGGACGAACGTCAAATGTTTAGTCAGGCAAGGATGGACAGTTCTGACGGGTGACTGAACGGCCTTCCACTACTATCTTCTCTGCGCCTCCACCGGAGACCGCTCTGACCGCGCCCGCCAATCTCCTCGAGACCGATCAGCTGACCACCTCTCCCGATTCCGCCTGGCGGACCATAAACAGCCTTCGCGTCCTCGCGATGGACGCGGTGGAACAGGCCCAATCCGGCCATCCTGGCACGCCGATGGCCCTGGCGCCTGCGGGCTACCAGTTGTGGGACCGGATGCTGCGATTCGACCCGGCCCATCCCCAGTGGGAGGATCGCGATCGCTTCGTGCTCTCGTGCGGGCACGCTTCGATGCTGATCTACGGCTTGCTTCACCTCTCGGGCTACGATCTCAGTCTCGAGGATATCCGCCACTTCCGGCAATTCGGCTCCAAAACGCCGGGCCATCCCGAGCGGGGACACACGGTCGGCATCGAGACTACGACCGGCCCGCTGGGCCAGGGCGTCGGGAACTCGGTGGGCATGGCGATCGCCGAGCGGTTCCTGGCGAATCATTTCAACCGGCCAGGCCTTGAGCTGGTGAAACATCGGGTCTGGGCCATGGTCAGCGATGGCGACATGATGGAAGGCGTCGCCAGCGAGGCGGCATCGCTTGCGGGTCACCTGCGGCTGGGCAATCTCAAGCTGATCTACGACGACAATCACATCACGAT
>DATIOP010000110.1:0-12124 GCA_035472975.1 Gemmatimonadales bacterium | reverse complement strand
AGGATGAGCGGAAGAACGAAGTACGAAAGCAGGCTGATCGCGTTGCGCGCGGTTTCCATGCTGGCTCAGGCTTTCCGGCTGGGGTCGGACGCGCGGTAACCCCGCAGCCTGCCGAGCAACCTCGCGGCCACGATGGCGACGATCATCCCCAGCACCGAGGTGATCAGGATCGGGAAGATGAGCGTGTTGACCTGGGTGCCCATGAGTGCCAGCAGCAGGACCGGCGGGACGAGCTGGATCCCGGCCGTGTTGATGGCCATGAGCATGACCATCGAGTTGGTGGCGGTGTCCTCGGAGGGGTTGAGCTTCTGCAATTCCTCCATGGCCTTGATGCCGAACGGTGTGGCGGCGTTGCCGAGACCGAACAGGGTGGCGGTGAGGTTGAGCGCGATCATTCCGAGCGCAGGATGGTCGGCGGGGACTTCGGGAAACAACGGTCGCAGAATCGGCCGGACCAGCTTCACCAGGGCGAAGACGATGCCCGAGTCCTCGGCGATCTTGAGCAGTCCGAGGAACAGGGACAGCACTCCGATCAGACCGAGCGCGATCTCCGCCCCCGTCTTCGCGAAGTCGAGTGCCGCGGAAGCGATGGCGTTCAGTTTCACGAAGCGGACCGGCTCGAACACGACGCCGGCAGTCCCTCCGGGGGGAGTGAATCCCGTCAGCAGGCCCTGCAGCTCCTGGTCGCGTGAACTCGAGACTTTCCCGATCGTGGCGAGCGGCTCGGGAAGCTTGGACCCGGCTGCGAAGCGGAGCTGAGTTCCCTCCTTCGTCTGCAACAGGTAGCCGGGGTAGCTCGGCGCCGGAGCCTGATCGGTTCGGTAGAAGCTCGTGTATTGATCCGGCGCGATCCGGATCTCCACCGCCACGCGGCGAGCGGCCGAGTCGTAGCCTTCGGGGAAGGCGAGTTCCACGGGGAGCGACTGGCCGTTCCGATACGTGTCCCCGCTGATGTCGCGGATATCGTAGCCGATGGCGAACAGGAAGCTCGAGATGATCAGGCCTGCCCAGATGTAGTTCAGCATCGACCGGCCGGGGTTCTGGTGGATGTGCGCGCTGGGATGGGGACCGATTCTAACGTTGGGATTGGACCATCTATGGTTGACAGACGAGCGTCATTTCTACATCGACCTTGGTCCCCTTGGTCGCAACGCCCTTGACCGTCAGCGAGTCGGAGCCGTTTGATGTCCTGGTGCGGGTCGCCGCACCGGGCTCGCCGAACTGTGCCTGGTTGGCCCGAACGACGTATGCAGGCGGGGTTCCATGCTGCCCGACCCGGATCCCGACCGATAGGTAGAAGCTGTTGACCGTTGTCCCGCTCTTGAGGGTATCGGCATCAAAGTTCACCGAGGTAACCGCGATCGTGGCGGTATCATCCGGAAAGATGACCGCGAATGAATTGCTGCGGTGCGGATAGCCATAATCGGCCAGACCGCACTTCGTGGATACGCCGGAGGCACGGTAGGTCCCGTTGTAGGCAGCATCGGCATCCTTCGCGATCTTCACTATCACCACAGTAGGCCGAAGCAATGTGCTGTCGGGCTTCTGTGCCTTGGCGTGCCCGACAACGCCGGTCAGGGCGATGAGGCACACCGGCATGCATTCAAGCGTCGATCGCAGGGTCAAGCTGCACCTCATCGCGGCCGCTTCTTGGCGGACTTCTTCTTTGTGGTGGCCTTTGGCTTGAGCGAACTGACGTAGGCCATACTTGTGGCGAAGTAGGGGTTCAGCTCGGCGGTCTTGGCCAGAAGTTTGTCGGGTACAACCACGTATTCCGGCTGGACCACACCATAGTGACTCGCCCGGGACGTCTTGTACTTCTTGAGGAACGCTTCGCGATCCGGCGATGGGAGGCGCAGCGCGACCGTGCCATCCTTGTGCAATGCGCTGAACATGTGCCCGTTCAGTGACGTGTACGGCACCGTGTCACCCTTGAGCTCCGCGCGAGGATTAGTCCGAACCAAGTTCTCGTAGAGCGGGTAGGCCGTGGCTTGATCCAAGTGGCCTCCTTTGCCGGTTGACGCTCCCGCATAAGCTGCGGGCCGCGGCCGGTGAACGCCAGTCAGGCGGCCGCGTCACCGTACTAGCTGCAAGCGCCGGTCAGGTGGCTGGGCATTCGTCGGGAAGCGAGTCTGAGGAATCCGTCGCCGAATCGGGCGGCGCATAACGTTGCTGAAATGTGAAAGCATAGGGCGTCGGCCCCTGACGTCTCAGGTGATCCAACCGCTCGACCGCTTCCTGCACCGTAGGACGATGCCCGACAGGGACCCACCAGAGGACCGTGAAGGCCTGGTCCATCTGCTCGAACCACTCGCGTCGGTGCCGCATGACCTCCACGTGAAGGGTACGATACACGAATGCGTGAAGCGCCTCGACTGAGATCCAAACCGAGAAGTTGACCAGAATGCGGTCGTCCTCGTAGGGTCTCAGGGCGGTTGCGTTCCCATCCTCCGTTTGGAATCGCCAGACGAAGCCAGGGGCCGCCTCCGCCAAGGCGTTGATCTCGTCGAGCCGCGCCACGAACCCCGCGAGCTGGGGCGAATCCAAGGGCGCGAGTATGCGGCCGATGTTCAGTTGGGCGAGATGGCAGGTCATTGTGGGGCCCCCATCGGAGCGTTACTGCTCCAGCTATTCTCGATAACCTTCCACGCCCCATCACGTCGCTGCCAGACGGCGACAAACTTGGCGTGGTCCGTGATCAGCCCGGCCGGACCCTGGAGTACGACGGTCAATGGGCCCCAGACCGCCGCCAAATCCCCGCTCGCGCTCACTCTGATGGTGAGGGAGCCAACCTCTAGCGCCTTGAAGGTGACCGTCCGGTAGAGGGCGCGGATAGCATCATGTCCCTGTATTTGAGGGGCGTTGGGCGGCTGCATGATCGCGTCCTCCCAAATGAACTTCAGCGTCGAGTCGACGTTGTTGGAGGCCTCCGCGGTGGCAAAGTCGAGCGAAAGCTGACGGAGGTCATTCTCCTCCTTCGTGACATCGACGGCTGGCGTCTTCGCTAGACAGGCCGTCACGATCAATGCGATGATGAGGACAAGGAGACCAGCCCAAGGTCTGTGGGCACGCATGTTACCTGCCGTAACTGAGGGCATCCGTTGTCCGGGAGTGGGAGAAGTAGGCCCAGCGCTAGTGGCGCCCGATGAAGCCTAAGACCAAACTCGCGGTGCCGCTCGGGTTCTCCACGATCGTCATATGCCTTGCAGCGGGGATGACTGCCGTTTCCGCGCCGCGAATGCAGTTGGCCGTGGCCTCGGCGATGAGTCGGTACCAGGGGCGGGTCTGCTCTCCTCGGAGGACAAGCACCGGCAGCCGGAGTTTGTGCAGTTGGTCGCAAGTCACCCGGGGGCTCGGAACCGCGTACGTCGGGCCAGCGGTTGCCGCATTCGTGAGCAGTTCGTCTTGTGTCGCCTGTGGCAGTTGGTGAAACCCGCCGGGCTCTCCTTCCACCCAGTCGATCAGCCCCTCGGCCGCGTGCTCGACCGAACCGGCCTGGACCTGGACCCGAAGGGCGGCGACCATCGAGTCACGGCTGGCCAGCTCAGCCGCAAAGCCGGGGGCGGATGGTGGAACGAGACTGCCAAAGGGTGGCTCGATGAGCGTGAGGCTACGCACCAGGTCGGGATGACGTAGCGCCGTCAGGAGTGCCACACCGGCGCCGTAGGAATGTCCGACCAAATGGACGGGCCGGTCGAGCGAGTCCAGCAGTCCATTGAGGTCCTCGCTTTGCTCCTCGAAGCTGTAGAGCGAGTGAGCCATCGGGGGTGGATTCGGCCAGTGGAAGCGACGACTCACCGCGATCACCCGATAGCTGGAGCTCAAGACGCCGCCGATCGGCTCCCATTGTCGATAGTCGCCAAGCGCTCCGTGGATCAGGACGACGTCAGTGCCGAGGCCACGGACCGTGACCGCCAACCCCTCCGGCGCTCGGACCGACTCATTCGAAGACGGGCGGGCGTGGCAGCCGGCCGTGGCAACCAGGCCGCTCGTGACGGCGGCGATCACGAGCGGGAGCCGACGTGGCGTAGCATCCATACGCTTGCGTTTCCCCGCGGCTGCTAGATGAACGACCCATCGTAGAAGAACTCTTCACGCGTGACGAGGTCATTCTTGACCGTGTAGAGACCGACTTCCTCGTGCTTGAGGCGCTGGCCGCCGGCCTTGGGGGAGAACTCGATCGCGGTGTAGACGGCGAACCGGCCGGAGCTGGCGTTGGCGTCGCCACAGAAGAAGGGCCCGCGGAGGTCCTGGCTGTGGAAGGTGTTGTTGCCCTGAAAGATCTCTGACTTGTGAATCACCGGCTCCTTGCCGACGAATTCCTTGCCGTCGCCTTCGACAGAGACGATCTCCGGGGCGTAGAAGCTGCGCATGAAATCGAAGTGCTTCCCCTGGCTGCACAGCTCCATGAACTTGCCGGCCACAGTCCGAACGCTCATGACGACCTCCACTTAGCTGACCATTTGCTTTGCCACGAGGCGAGGCGGATAGCGCCCGCGCTTCACCTGAGTGCGACATAAGTACGAGTTCACAACTGCACGGCTCTCTTAAAACCTAGCGCCCCACAGGTGCAAGCGCTGATTTGCCGGCTGCGTCAAAGCCCAAACTGCCGCAGGTGATGGTCCGTGTGCAGATAGGCGTAGCGCATCCAGTCGCTGCGCGTCATAGGACCAAACGCGGGATGGTCGGCTGTGAAGCTCTGTCCGGGCGCCGCCAGTTGACGCAATAGCGCGATCGCTCGTTCCTGATCGCTGGCAAATGCAGCGGCGTTGAGGACCTTCGCGGCCGGTTCGGCTCCTGATTTGATGCCGCGGGGCGTGCGCGGCAGCAGGTACAGCGCGATGAATCGAACGACGCCCTTGGGTCCAGGACGTGGGGTCGCCGAGAAAGGGCGTTGGCCAAGTGCCGCTGCGGCTGCGTCGCCAATATGGACCAGCATTTGATGAACGGTCATTGTCCCCCAGCAGCGGGAACAGTCGGGGACGGCGCGACCGATTCGCGCCACGAGAGAGTCAAGCACTGCGGTCTCAGCAATGGTTCGCGGCATGGGATCCCCGGTGGAGTTGATCGCAGCCCGCTAACGACCCCGCATGACTTGCAAGGCGCGGCGTGGTCGCCGAGTCACCGGCGCAGAACCACCGGTAGGGCGGGCCGCAGGTCCCAGATCTCGGTCCCCTGACCACCGTCGAAATCGATGAGCAGCAGGGGATCGGAAGCTACCTCGAAGCGTATCGGGCGAAGGTCGAGATCCGCGGCGCGGGGGCGCTGAGGTAAGGGGCCCTGGATGACGATACGGGTGACCCGCTGGACGCCCGACGGGTGGACAAAGAGATCGGGTCGTCGGGTCTGATACGCCCCGAGCCAGGAGGTCACCGCCCCTTCCGGCGGCATGATAAAGAGGTCGGTGGCTAAGGATTCAGTCGGCTGACGGAGGAGGACGTAGAAGGCGGGTGGGTCGGAGCCCGCGACGGGATCGAGGGTGATTGGTAGCCGCAAATCGGCGACCGTGCCGGTGCAGAAGTGCAGGCCGAGGCCAAACGGGCTGGCGCCGGTGTCACGCCATCCCGCCGCGCGCCGGAAGTCTGCGGCATCGGCCTGGTGGGCGGAATCCACGGTGAGGGTGGAATCCACCCAAAGAAGCTCGAGATAGGCGTTCTGGAAAAAGGCTGCCATCGAGGTGGTCCCCTCACCGTCGTGGCGATTAGTTGCGGTATCGATGAACACACCGGCTTTCCGTAGAGCCTGGACCGCCTGTGCGGCCCCGGCCGGCACCACGATGTAGACGTGGTCCAGTTCCAGTACGGGAGTTTGGGCTGGAAGCGCCCTTGGCCAGGCAGTGCCGACCAAGAGGAGTGCGGCGGCTGCCAAAGCTAAAAGTGCGCGCACGCCCGGGTTCGTTCGCGCAACACTGCCTCCTGATCAAATCGACGCTTGTACTCCGCGGCGACCTCCGCGACCGCGCGAAGGGCCGCCGCGTCACCGGTGTGAAGCACAGTCAAAACTTCGGCCCGCTCCCGTTCCACCTGACCGCTCTGGCCCTTCCATTGCCCCGTCGCCTCGACGACCGTCAGGCCGCCAGGAAAGCGTGGGGTCACCACCTCGTCCAGGAATGCCTGCCAGTCGGCGTCGCTCACCTGGCCCCCATCCGGACGGTTGCGCCCGAAGTACAGAACGTCTCGCACCAAGGCCGTATCGCCTGCCTCGCAGCTTGCGACCGGAACCGGGTCGCCAGTGGCGCGGCCAGCACAAGCGGCCAGGAAGGCGACGACACTCGAGACGAGGACACTATCCCACACGCGTACTGATGTTCTCACTCGGATCTCCGCGGAGCTCAGCGACCGTCCGACTCCGATGAGCGTGGGGCACTCGGCGCCTGCTCGTCCAGCGACTGCCGGTACCGCACACAACCGCGGATGAACTCGGGCCACTCGGGGACTACCGGAAGCGGATCCTGCCTCTCGGGCAAGAGTCCCCAGAGCGCGGGGTGGTGCCAGCAGAGCTCATGGCCTGTACTGTCGCGGTGCGCGCGAATTCCACGGCGGAGTTTCTTGACCTCCTCGATCAATTGCTCCCGGGACATACCAGCCAAGTCTTCGTCCATTCGATCCTCCGGGGACAAGCTCCGCATTTGGGGTTCCGTTGTCGATTCCCTTTGCTGTCGCCTAACGGCCTGCGCCAGCGACACGGCCAGCTTCATGCGGCCCATATCGCCTCCACAGCCACTCCGCCAATGCCCAGCCAAGGAGTGCCGCGACGGTCACATCGCTGAGAAAGTGGGCATGGCTCAGCACGCGACCCATGGCACAGGCCACAGCCAGGGCATACCAGAGCAGCCGAGCCTGCGGCCAGGCGTGGGCCAGGACCGTGCACGCCGCAAAGGCGACGATGGTGTCCCCACTCGGCATTCCCAAACCTGCCGTGGAGAAGGGCCGATCGGTGAAAGCGCGGAACACGTACTCCCCTAAGTTGGGGCCGGGTCGCTCCCGTCGCACGAGCAGTTTGAGGAGCTCACTAAGCGCCCCACTCAAGGTTGGGGCAAGCATGAGGAGGAGTGCCGAGCGCTGCGTCGAGCTCGTGCTGCTGCTGCGGAGGATGCCGAAGCCCACGAGAACCCAGAAGGGCAGGTAGCCCAGGGTCCGAACCAGGCGGCCCCAGCCTTGGTCGTAGACGGTTGGGAGATTGAAGTGGGCGAAGGCCCAGCGGTCGGCCAGCGAGGCGGCGGCGACCAGCGCGGCCGCTGCGAGGCCCTGCACGAGGATCCGGCGACGGCGCGTTGAGGTGGCGGACTCCATGGCTCGGGCTATGGCCGGCAGAGTCCGGCGGGCGTCCAATCGGTGGCGGGCGTGGACCGCGGCTGAGTGGCGTCCTGGAGAATCAAGACCAGCGATTGGCGGATTATTGTCCCGGTGCCGGTCAGCATCATCGGGAGGCCCCCCGGCACCAGGACACCGGGGCCGCCGGCCCGCTGGACCTGTTTACCCTGCGGGGTCTCCACGCACTGCTCCCCAACGATGGTGTACCAGGCCTCGACTCCGGGGTGACGGTGGACGACGGAGTGCATGCCTGGCTCAAAGATCCCCTCCATGTACACGGCGGCGAAGCTGTCGGCGGCTACCAGCGGAAGGGGGCCGATCCGGGCCACGCGCTCTCCTTGAGCCGGATGCCAGGCGGAATCGGCGATGGTGAACAGCCAGATCTGCCCCAGGGAGTTGACGACCGTGCCGCGGGAGCCCCTGGCTGTCTCAGCACTCGCTTGCGAGGCGAAGCGGTCGATGTGCCAGTATAGAGCGGAATCCCGGGGCAAGCGACCCAGCTCTTCGCGCGCCGTGATATAGCAGCCAAGCGTGCGCTCCCCCCGCTCGGCGACAGGCACGCAGGTGCCACCGCTCTGACCGTGCAGCGATGCGAACGGCAGGGCTGCGAGGGCCAGGAACCCGAGCGAGAGAAGGTTCGGACCGGTTCGGTGCATGAGTACTCCCTGGATGGCGCCTGACCGCTCCAAGCGCGTGTTAGACGGACGCCCCTGACGATGCTGACTGATACCGGATGCGGAGTAAGTGCAGCCGCACGGCGACGTTGATTGCGAGCGCCAGATACGGTGCTACCAGCGCAACAGCCGTCGCGGTGAGATAGATCAGAAAGGTTATCCGAAAGCCCCGGCGGATGCGGATGATAGCCTGAGCATCGACCTCAGGGTGACGCAATGGAGCGCGAGCGATCGCCGCGACCAGCAGGTTGAACGCACCGCTGCCCAGGACGAACGTGCCGCAATAGAAGGCAACCGCCGTGTTTGCCTCCGGACCCCCAAGGTGGGAAGCGAGCACCGCCGTCGGAAATGGGATGAACGTGACGTAGATGAGTGCGCAGCCGTTGGCAAGCAGGATGGGGTGAGTCGTCACCCGGATCAGCCGCATGAGGTCGTGATGGACGATCCATGTGACCAGAATGATGAAGAAGCTGAGCCCAAACGCGAGGTAAGAGGGCCAGAGTGCCACGAGGTTAGCCCACAGAGGACCTTCGGCGCCGGCATCCGGAAGGCGGAGCTCGAGGATCAGCAGGGTACTCGCGATGGCAAACACGCCATCGCTGTACGCTTCGATACGGCTGGTGCCCTCGGTCAATGCGACCTCCTATCGGCCGTCAACCGGCCCGCGCTTCACCTGCGGGCGACAAGGTTGGGTGTCCACAACTGTACGTTCCATATAACGCCAACGGAACCAACCGGAGATAGGGCGCTTCCCAGGTGCAAGCGCTGGTTAGGCCGCGCCTCGCCTGCGCATCCCATGGCGGCATTTGCCTAGGCATCGAAGGCCCACCCCACGCACGATGCTCGCCCCTCGTCCCTTCGAGCGATAGACCTGGGAACCGTTCGTCCGTACGCTTCACGGGTCGGACGGGTGTCTCAGAAAGTGCTCCGCCCTGGTGTAGCACGGCTTTGCTTGCAGGTCACACTGAAGCGAGAGAATCACAAAGGTCAACTCTACTCATCGTGCTCTTGTTGTTGGTTCTCGTGGGCGGTGGCTGGGGATACCGGAGAAGCCGCTCCTAACAGAAGCTGGTAGGCACACCCCACACCCGTGGAGGTCTGGGGTGCATGTCGTCGGAGCAGCGATCGACGCCCCAAACGGCAAGATGCCTGGTTAAGAGCCTGATCCTGAGGAGTTCATATGTTCCGTCCCATCCTGACCGTCGCAGCCGCCACGCTGGTGCTTGGTGCCTGTCAAGAGTCGTCCGTCGCCCCTCACGCCGACCCCAGCTACAACGACGTGCTCACCGCCATCGCGCCTGCGCCAGGGAGGGTGAAGTGGCGGGTCAAGCTCCAAGGGGACTACTCCCTTCACACTCCGGGCATCGCCGCCGACGGTACGGTGTACGTCAGCCTTCCCGAAGGAAAGCTCTACGCGATCGCGCCCGACGGCAGCCAGAAGTGGACCTTCCAGGCCGGGCTTGGTGGTGGCGTGTATGGCCCCGTGTCGGTGGCTGCCGACGGGACCGTCTATGGCGCAGGACTGGTGCCCAATCCGGGGGGAAGCGGCGCTACCGGCGCCATCTTCGCACTGACCCCAGCGGGCACGATCAAGTGGAGGTTCGATGCGACCGGCAATGCCATCATTGCCGGGCCCAGTATCGGTCCCGATGGGAATATCTACGCGGTCGCCGAGTTCCCGGGGATCGGACTCTTTTCGCTGACACCGGCGGGCCAGCTGCGGTGGAAGACCGGCAGCTTTGGTGACTATGGGGCGCTGGGCCAGGAGATCGCCTTCGGTAGCGGGCAGCTCTATTTCGCCTTCGACATGGTCGGCATGGGGAGCCTCCCGTCACTCTTCGGCTACAGCCTTGCCGGGGCCAAGCGGTTCCAGGTCCCCAGCCCGGCAGACAACTCGCAGGCAGATGTGGGCCCCAACGGCAATGTGGTCATCGAGAACTTCCCCACGGGCGTAGGCTTGAGCCTCACCGGCTACACTCCCGGCGGTGCAATCGCCTGGAGCTACTACAAGTTCCCCGGGAACACCGAGGAGCACCCCGACGTGGGTCCCGACAACACATCATATACGGTGCGAAATCTCGGAACCCTGCTTGCCCTGGACCCGGCCGGCCAGGAGCGGTGGCGGTGGGTGGATACGACTATCATGTTCCAGCCCCGAGTCCGGCCCCAGAACGACCTGCTGTTCATGGGCGGCCGCATCACCTATGGTCAGCCCGGGTACTTCCAAGCGGTCACCGCCGGCGGCGTTCCGTTGTGGCGGGTAGCGCTGCCCGATGAGCCCGGGTTCCCGCCCTACGGTCAGCAGGTCCCGATGACCCGGCCGGTGTTCTCGCCGGACGGCAACACGGCATACGGCGTGACCGATGTCCTCGGCGATGGGGCCAACCCGTACTGCTTCCTCTACGCGATCGATCTCACGCCCGGGAGCGGCGGCGGCAACACGGCTCCCGCTACCACCCTCAGCGCCACCACCTCAACTACGATCGCGTCCGGCGGAAGCGTCACTTTCCGCGGGAGCTTCACCGACCCCGATGTGGGCGACGGTCCCTGGGGGTACCGGTGGAAGTTTGGAAACGGGAAGGTCAACGGCAGCATGACGGCGCCAGGGAGCAATATCAAGAAGCGGGTGTTTGCTACCCGGGGGACGTTCAACGTGGTGTTCAGCGTGACCGACGCTCGGGGAGCTGTGGGTACGTCCAATACAGTGGTCGTGCACGTGCAATGAACCTACGAAGCGAGGGATGCTCACACAGCTTGGTTAGCGTGAGGCACTGGGCAATTCGGGCAAGATTCCTCGCTTCGCTCGGAATGACACCTCTGGTTTCCAGAACCCATCCGGCGGCGAGCGAGGATCGATCGTCGGCTTGCGCGTGCAGCACGGCCGCCGAGATAGCCAGCATCGCGCCGGTGCCGGTGAGTCCCCGCGCCAGACGTCGCACGAGTCACTCCTGGAGATCGGGAAATTGCTAAGAGAGGAAGGCGAAAATGTGGTCTGTTCCGGGTTTCCGGGCAACTCCGCCGAGGATTGCTGGCGAACTTACCGGCGGGCCAGGCAGCTAGCGCACTTCACCTTTCAGATCTGACGCCGCTCGGCGGAGGCGTCGAAAGGCGCGAGCGAGATCCACGGGCTGATGGCTTGCGTTAAGCCCGCTTGGATTCGGGAGCACCCAGAGGCGGGCTCGACCAAGGCGCTCCGGTTGTGGTCCCCAGGTCGCGTGAGGTCTCTGAAACGCAGCCCGGTAGGCGCCGATCCCCAGGATAGCCACCCATCGAGGAGCATATCGGCGGACCTTGCGCTCGAGGCTACGCCGACCGAGAACCAGTTCGTCGGTGGAGAGCTCGTTGGCCTGAGCCGTCGCACGAGCAACGATGTTGGTGAGGCCGTACCCTGACTGAAGCAGTCGCTTGTCATCCGAGGGAACGAAAGTGCGCTCGGTAAACCCCGCCGCATGCAAAGCACCCCAGAACCGGTTGCCGGGCCGTGCGAAATGATGGCCGACGGCGGCCGAGTAAAGTCCTGGGTTGATTCCACAGAAGAGGACCTTGAGCCCGGGTTCGATTATGTCTGGCAGACGCCGGCCGTGGCTCAATTCTGCCTTCACGAGCGAGGGCGACCGAAAAACAGCACGTAGCCGTCCGCGTCCTTGAGCTCGAATCCCCGCAAACCATCATCGGTATCCCTGAGTGGTTCGGAGAACGCGACACCGCGAGACGAGAACTCTGCGGCCAACGCGTCCGGATCGGGAACCTGGAGGTAAGCATCCCAGCGGGCGATGCCTTTCTGAACATCGCGGGTGTAGTTCGGTACTGGATCGACGCCGACGTCCTTGAACATGATCATCGCGCCGCCGCGCTGGACAATGCCGAAGAAGATATCGTCAGGTTCAGGCCCTTGAAACGTGACGGCGAACCCGAGATGGTCCCGATAGAAGGCCAGCGCGGCGGGAACACTCTTGACGATGAAGAGCGGGGCAATGCCGGCGACTTCTGGTTTAATCATACGAGTACTCACTAACGATTTGCCGCGTTCGGCAAGGCCCAGTGCTTCGACGGATGGCTACCTTCTCGGCTCATACCGCAGCACCACCGCCCCCGAGGCGAATTCCTGCCGGCTCACCAGCTTCAAATCCAGCAGCT
>DATIOP010000109.1:0-11410 GCA_035472975.1 Gemmatimonadales bacterium | reverse complement strand
GCGCTCGCTCTCCTGGGACGGGTTCGAACCCGTGCCCTCGAGGCCTCGGAATTGACCCATCAGGCCCTGGGTTCGACCGGGGCTGAACTCGACCTCGAAGTGAAGGCCTATGCCGAAGGTCTGCGGGAAGTCGCCGAATTGGTGAAGACAGACGACAGGCAGTGACCCAGCGACTCTACTACACCGACAGTTATCTGACCGATTTCACCGCCACCGTCGTGGAGCGGGGGGATGAGGGTCGGCGGGTGTATCTCGATCGCACCGCGTTCTATCCGACCTCGGGGGGCCAGCCCAATGATCGGGGATCGCTGGGCGGCAAGCGGGTGCTCGATGTCATCGACGAAGGAGAACGCGTAGCCCACCTGGTTGATGGACCGCTCGAGGCGGAGAAGGTTCAGGGGTCGATAGACTGGGCGCGTCGCTTCGACAACATGCAGCAGCACACCGGGCAGCACCTCCTCTCCGCCGTTCTCGCCGACGCCTTCGGATATCAGACGGTCTCAGTTCATTTTGGGTCCGACACGTCGAGCCTCGATCTCGACGTGGGGGCAATCAGCTCGGAGCAGGTCAGAGAGGCGGAAGTACGGGCCAACGCCGTGGTGTTTGAGAACCGGCCGGTCACCATCGCTTTTGAGGAAGCCGAGGCAGCTTCCAGGTTGCGCAAAGCCTCTGATCGCTCGGGAACCCTTCGGGTGATCACCATCGCCGACCTCGACCGGAGCGCCTGCGGGGGGACCCACGTCCGGGCCACTGGTGAGATCGGGAGCCTCCTTATAAGAGGGGTCGAGCGAGTGAAGAAACAGGTCCGCCTGGAATTCCTTTGCGGGAGCCGGGCAGTGCGGCAGGCCAGGGCGGACTACGAGATCCTGTCCCGAATGGCGGGACTGAGTTCCGCAGGTATCCCCGACCTCCCCGCTCTGTTCGAGAAGCAACGCGTCGACTTGCGGTTACTCGAACACTCCCGACGTGCGCTCGATGAGGAATTGGTAGGATATCGTGCGAGAGATCTGTATGACGCAACAGCGCCGACGTCGAGTGGAGTGCGCGTCATCGTGCATCGGGCCGGTGGACAACCAATCGGTGCCCTCCGGGGGCTGGCCCAGGCGGTCCTCGCTCACCCGAAAGTGATCCTGTTGGGGTCGATCGACTCTCCCCCTTCACTCCTTCTAGCCACCTCGACGGACAGTGGCGTGGATGCCGGAGCCACGCTCAAGCCGGTGCTCGAGTCCCACGGCGGGAGGGGCGGAGGATCATCCCGAATCGCGCAGGGGACTGTAGCCGATGCCGCAGCCCTCGATGAAGCGGTTCGAACGCTGGTGAGCCGCCTCACTTCTTAGTCTTCACCTCACCCGGCTGATAACGACTCGTCATCCATCCGGCGAGATCGGTGCAATGGGACGCTGCTATCGTAGCGTCGCCCCACACCGAATCGTCACCGGATGTTCTGCCATCCCTTTTCAACCGGCCCTCCGCTCGGAAAACGAGCATGCGGCGCCGTTCCGGAACCACCCGAGTGGTAACGGACCGACACCGGGAAGCGCCAATCCACATTCTCTCGGGAGTTCAGTCAGCAAGAAAGCGAGTACGACCATGTGTGCGAAATACGGATCGGTGAACCGGGCGCTGCTCCTGGGCGCCGCCGTCCTGGGGTTCGTCACGGCGTGCCAACGGCAGTCCGGGTTGGATCACAAGCTCCAGGAAATGGCGGTGATCGCGCAGCGGGACAGCCTGCTTGGCGAAGTTGCTGCCAACGGCAAGCTGCTCGGTGAAATCCAGGATGAGCTGGCCAAGGTGCAACCCAAGCCCGCCGGAGGGACGCCGGAGTCTCCCGCCCTGGAGGTAACTACCGATCAACGGACCTTTGTAATGGAACGAGTGAGTGAAGTCACCAAGCGGGTGAAGGACCTGCAGACTCGCTTGGCCAATAGCGAGAAGCGAGCGGGGCGGCTCTCCCGTCAGGCGGATAGCCTGGGCGCGGAATTCAGCACCGCCAAGGCCACGATTGATGACCTGAATGCCATGGTGGCCACCCAGCGGGAGGACCTGACCACCCTCACCGGCCAGATCGAGCAGTTGACCGGGGAGAACGAGATACTGGCCGACAGCGTGCTTCGCCTGACCGATGACTACAACACAGCGTTCTACGTCATCGGTACCCGTACCGAACTTCTGGCCAAGGGAGTTCTGGTGGAAGACGGCCATAAGGATGTGCCGCTGTTCGGCACCCGCGGCGTCGCGCCAGCGCGGGAGCTGCCGTTGCGGGAGTTTACGTCGATCGACCGGACCAGCACCCGGCAGATTCCCCTGCCCCGGTCCGACCGGAAATACCGGATCGTGACTCGACAGAACCTGGCCTACCTGAATCCGGGCAGTCCAAAGAAGGGACAGTTGAAAGGAGAGATCGCGATCGCAGCGCCGGACAAGTTCTGGGAGGCGAGCAGGTATTTGATTGTGGTTGAGCAGTAGGGTTCGACGGTTTGGCAGTTTGGCGGTTTGGCGGTTCGGCGGTTCGGCGGTTCGGCGGTTCGGCGGTTCGTCACCACTAACCGTCTAACCGTCTAACCGTCTTTCTTTCCTTCCAGCCCCAGCCCTCCCGCCAGCCGCAACCTAGCCCCAAACCCGCATCCTTCATATACTTACTGGTTAGATTCAGCATCATTCCCCGCACTCAGGCGCCGTGGACGAAGCCCTCCAGCAGCTACAAACTGCCTTAGCTGATCGCTACCGCATCGAGCGCGAGCTCGGCCGAGGCGGGATGGCAACTGTGTATCTGGCCGAGGATATCAAGCACGGGCGCCAGATCGCCATCAAGGTTTTGAACCCGGAACTGGCAGCCAATCTCGGGGCCGAACGGTTCGACCGGGAAATCCGGATGGCGGCCCAGCTGCAGCATCCCCACATCGTCAGCCTGTATGACTCGGGTTCCACTAACGGCATTCTCTATTACGTCATGCCGTTCGTGCCGGGGGAATCGCTGCGCGATCGACTCAATCGGGACAACCAGCTCCCGATCGATGACGCGCTGCAGATAACCCTCGAGGTCTGCGACGCCCTTTCCTACGCCCACAGCCTGGGCATCGTCCACCGTGACATCAAGCCGGAAAACATCATGCTCTCCGGCGGTCACGCCCTGGTGGCTGACTTCGGCATCGCCCGCGCCGTTGCGTCCGCCGAGACCACCAAGCTTACGCAGACTGGCACCGCAATCGGGACCCCGCTGTACATGAGCCCGGAGCAGGCGGTGGGGGACAATGTTGGTCCCACTAGCGACTTGTACAGCCTTGGCTGCGTGATGTACGAAATGCTGATCGGGCAGCCGCCGTTCACCGGCCCAAATGCCAGGGCCATCATGGCCCGCCACGCCATGGAGGTAGTGCCGAGTCTCCAAATCGTGCGCGACACGGTTCCCGACGAGGTGGAAGACGCGATTCTCGCGTCGCTCGCCAAGACCCCGGCCGATCGGCCCCAGACCGCGACGCAACTCGCCGAGATGCTCGGAGTCCCGCTCCACGTGACTGCTGCCCGGCGGACCACCCGGGCAACCGCCACGCGGCGAGCCGCTACGCCACGTTCCACGGCTGCTTTCGTTCAATCGAATGTGGTCCTGCGGCGGTGGATAATCGGAGGAACCTTTGCCGCCTTTGTGCTTCTGGTCGGCGGCGGCATCGCGGCGTGGCGACTTAAAGGCGGCGGCACCAATCCGGGACGCGCTGACACCGGTGGGCTCGATCGTCACCATGTCGCGGTGCTCTACTTTGAGGATTTGAGTCCGAGGCAGGACCTCGGCTACATCGCCGACGGTCTGACCGAAGGACTGATCAGCGAGCTGAGCGGGGTCCAGCGCCTCTCGGTGGTTTCGCGCGGTGGCGTGGCCCAATACCGGGGGAGCGCCGTATCACGCGACAGCATCGCCCGGGCTCTCCAAGTTGGGACCGTCGTCGCAGGCAGTGTTGAACCTGAAAACGACAGCATCCGGGTGACCCTGCGACTTCTGGACGATGCCGGAATCGAGCTGGATAAGGCCACGTTCAAGAAGCCCGCAAAGGATCTGATCGGTCTGTCGGACAGCCTCGCCCAGCAAGTTGCCCTGCAGATCAGGCGTCGGATCGGAGAGGAAGTACAACTGAGTCGGACCCGGGCTGGCACCCGGAACACCGACGCATGGTCCAAGTATCAGCGTGCGGCGCAGGCACGTGGACGGGGGGACTCTCTCTTCAAGGCGGGAGATGCCGACGGCTTTTCCCGCGAGTATCTGGCCGCCGACTCGATAGCCGAGCTCTCCGAAAAGCTGGATCCCACGTGGACCGACCCGATCGTTCTGCGAGGCACTCTGGCCTATTGGCGATCCCGTCGAGCAAGTGACGACGCGGGGCTGGCCGGCAAGATGATTGATGTCGGACTGGGGCACGCTCAACGGGCCCTTCAATTGGATCCGAACGATGCCGACGGGCTGGTCCTGAGAGGGAATCTCAACTATTGGAAATGGCTGTACCCTTTGGAACCGGATTCGCTCAAGCGCGAGCAGCTCCTGATGGGAGCGGAGGGGGATCTGGAGCGGGCCACGCAACTCGACCCGAATAACGCCGGCGCCTACGCCACATTGTCCCACCTGTACAACAATGTCCTGAGCAAAACTGGCGTAGACGTAGTGCTGGCCGCTCGAACTGCGCTGGAGAAGGATGCGTATCTCAGCAACGCGGACGTTATCCTGAACCGGCTGGTGCTGGGATATTACGATCTCGGCCAGTTCCCCGACGCCGACAAGTGGTGCCGCGAGGGCCAGCGGCGCTTTCCCCAGGCTTCGAGCTTCGTCGAATGCCAGCTCCTGCTCATGGAATCAAAGTTCGCCCAACCCGACCCGGCGCTGGCCTGGAAGCTGGCGGACTCGCTGGTTCAGTTGACTCCGGACCAGCAGGAACAGCGTTACGCCAGGCTGAACGGGCGAGTCCTGGTGGCCGGAGTGTTGGCCCGTGCCGGGCTCAAAGACAGCGCTCGCGCAGTACTGCGTAACACCAAGGACGATCCCGAGATCGACCCCTCGCGCGATGTGGCAAACACTGCAGCGTTCGTGTGGACGCTTGTGGGTGATACGACGGAGGCGCTGAACCAGCTCAAGGCCTACCTTCTGGCCAATCCGGCCCGCGTCGCCGACTTTCGGGATAACCCGAACTGGTGGTTTCGGGAGCTCGCCAACGACCCTCGTTACAAGCGGTTAGTCGGCGCGACACCTTGACTGCTGTGGTCTTCCCACTACACTCAGGCACCCCAAATCCGGATCTCATCGCCCTTCCAGCTTGCCACCGTGTCATGAACCCCGCCGTCCTCATTGGACTGTGTAGGGTTGACCACGGTGGCCGCCAGTAAGCCGCGGAGGGTGTGTATCTTGCGAGGCCCTGTCCCGCGCGGCACATTGACTCGCCTCGTCAGCCTCACGTGCCTGCCCTTCTCGAACCAACCGATCGACTGCTCCGCGGTAAGAGCTTAGCTCACGTAGCGTCTCCTTAGAGGACCACCCTATGCGTCGCATCGCCCTCGTTGTCGCCTTCGCCGCGGTTGTTATCGTTGGTTGTTCCGATCAGGCGGAAGGGCCAACGGCCCCGCCGTTCACGCTGCCCAACGCAGTCGCCAGCTGCCCCACCACACCACAGATCAGAATACAAATTCTCAAGCTCTTTCCGCTCGGTAACGGGCTGATCCTCGCCCAGGCGACCTTCGAGGCCATCGTTCTGAAAATGAAGAACGGGAAGACGGCCGACGCGCAGAAACTGGCCACCAATCTGATCGACTTTACGCAGAAGCAGTTCGTCGCCGGGAAGCTGATCGGTGGAATGTCACCCGCGACGCAGGCCAAGGTTGCCGCACTGAATAGCGCGTTGACCTGTTTCGTGGGACTTACTCCACCAAACGCCATCGACGTTGCAGTAGCGGTCGTGTCTCCGACTCAGACGACGCCGACCACCCTGACAACGCCGGCGGCAATAGCAGGAGTGCAAATCCAGCCGACCGACGTGACGCAACCGACGTTAATCACCGTTTTTGCGACGCAGGACACTCTGCTTACCAACCTGGACAAGTACCCGGTGAACTACCAGTTCACTACGTCGAATGGCCCGTTTACCACGCCGGTATTGACCGGCATCTGCGTGGAGACCAGTGCCGCGCCTGATCCCTCGCGGCTCCGGCTGGCGCACAATGTTCCCGATCCTAACCCGACCGGGATCGAGATCTTCGATTTCGCGGACCCTGGTGCGCTGGGGTTGAACTGCCCCTCTCAACCCGCCCCACTCAATTTGTCCAGCAATGCCGCCGTCCGGACCCTGCAGCAACTGGGTCACGGAATCGCCCGCCTAGTTTCCCCGACTCCGCTGTCTGCCGCGGTGGGCAGCACCGGGGTAGGCGGCAAGACCAAAAACTTCAGCACCTTTGGTGTTGTGGATCCCCAGGTCAACGCGGTCGCGGTGTCTCCGACGTCGTTGACCGGACCTGCAGGCTCGAGTGTCGCGGCAGCGGACCTCCCGGCAGTGAAGGTCTCCACTCCGCTGGGCAAGCTGTTTACCAACTATCCCGTCGCGTTCAGCGTAGTAGGCAGCCAAGGCGGTATCACAGGCGGAGCGGCGGTCACCAACGGCAGCGGCATAGCCACGGTCGGTAGCTGGACTCTGGGCTCGGGCGCTGGCCCCGATTCAGTCAGCGCGACGGTCGCTCCGCCGCATCTGAACAGTTTCGTTCAGGGAAGTCCCGTGCTATTCGTGGCAACGATCGCCTCGACGCTCCCAGTGCCTTTCGGGTCGGGCGGCTGGTTCTACAAGCAGATTAGCAACTCCGATCCTGTACCATCGGGCTGGACTACCATCGCACCGACTGCGGCCAATGGGTGGACGCCCGCTACCGCCCCCTTCGGCACCAAAGTCGGTTGCGGGTCGCCGTTGCTGCCGATCGGCACACCATGGGGCCTCAACGCGACCATCCTGTTGCGCCGCGACGTCTTTGTCCCAGCGGGCGTAGTATCGATGACGATCGACGCCCTCGTTGACAACGACGTCCACGTCTTTGTTAACGGCAACGACGTGAGCGGCGGATTGATTTCCCACGAGGGCTGCGCCGATGTCAATCCTCTGGGGAGCTTCATTGTTCAGGCCCCTATCCTGATTCCCGGACAGGTCAACCAGATCTTCATCCGCGGCGTCGACCGCGGCGTCGAGTCCTACCTTGATGCGAGGCTCGATTACACCACGCCGTAGCCGTCGCGGATCGATAAGGCCGCTGCGGCAGTCTTGAGTTAAATGGAGAAGGCAGACGGCCTCGCCAGGTGGCGAGGCCGTCGTCTTTTTGCTTCAGCTCCGTTCGACATGAACCCGGGCTGGCCGCCCTTCCGGGCCGCGCTAGAGCCGCTCCATGGGTTTGAATGCGAAGCCGCGAGTGCAGGGCGCGCACCCCACTTGTGCGTCGATACCGCAACAATCGGGACAGACTGTCGGCCGGCCGCGTCAGATTTTCCTGACTCCGACGCACAGTCCCAACGCTTTGGGACGGGGGACGCAGCAGTTCACTCGGCTTGCTCCTTGCGAACCCCTGTACCGGATTGCACTATCTCATTCCCCACAATGGCTGTTTCGCTCCACACCTTAGAGGACGCATGTGCCGCCCGTTGGTGATCCCCGTGTTGCTGGCCGCAGTCATCATGGCTGGCTGTTCCGAACGTGTAACCCAGCAGTCCACCATAAAGGTCGACGGCGGTACAGTCGCCAGTGCCTTAAGCGATGACAGCCTGCGGATCCTGATGGGCGTCTTGTTCTTCGAGGCCGACGCGCCCACGGCCCAGTTCGAGCAGATGGTAGGCATCATGCTTCGCACCCAGCCGCCTCCAAACGTTCAGGAAGCGCAGGCCCTCGCGGCGCAGATCGTGAACCTGACAATCTCCCTGTTCAAGTCCGGAGGTCTTCAGAACCCGACCGATCCGAATCTCCCGCAGAACGTGCTCACCTTCGCCAATGGGGTTCTGGAGTTCGTGGGTCTACCCCCCGGCTTGACCTTGGCGTCACTGGATCCGGACGGCGCGGCAGTGGTTATTACCCCCGAATCTCCCAATACGACAGTGCTCACCGAGACCAAGTTCGCGGGCGTTCAGGTCAATACCGGCCAAGTGCCGCAAACCACCCTGATTACGGTCACCCGGCTCCCGAACTCGCCGCCGCCGCTCCTGACGACGCTGGCGCAGTTCCCCTTCTTCTACGAGTACACCTCGTCACCCGAAGTAACCTTCACCTCGGATGTCGTCGCTGGAGTGTGCCAGCCGAACGACATCGTTATTCCGAACCCCAGCCGACTCAGGCTGGCGCACAACATCGCGCCGTTCACGCCGGGGAGCATCGAGATCCTCCCGCTGGTGAACGCGCCATTCCTGGATTGCACCCTGGCCCAGCAGTCCTCGCTCGGGTTCGCCGCACCGCTGCTGCAGGGCCTCAAGCAATTGATGACCCCAACGCCGCTCTTCGCTGCGGTCAAAAGTACCGGCGTCGGTGGAACAGCCAAGAAATTCAGCCCTTACGGAGCCGTGGACATTCAGGCCACGCTGGATGACATGTCCCCGCTCACCCAGACCGGGATTGCCGTAGGCAAGCCGGTGCCGGTGGCCAAGCTGCCCAAGGTGTCACTGCGGAATGCCTTGGGGGTTCCGATGTCGGGAGTCACCGTGGTGTTCACCGTAACCCTGGGAGGCGGGAGCGTGACCGGGGGAACTCAGGTCACCAATGCCAGCGGGCTCGCTACGGTTGGTGGGTGGACGACAGGTGCCGTGGCGGGAGTCAACACGCTCACCGTCACGGCAGTCCTCCCGGCGGGCTCTGTTGTGCTGAAGAGCCCAATGGTCTTCAAGGTCACGACCAAGGCCGGGACCAAGTAAGGATCAAGAGCGTTCGATGTGAACCCGCGCCGGCCGGCCCTCGGGGCCGTGCCAGTCCCATTCTCTGGCTTTCCGCTCCGGAACGGCCCAGCTCACGGTGATGCGCTTCTGCTTCCGCATCACTTCGAGCTTGGCCGTTTCGCCTGAATCGTAGGATCTCAGGATCCGTTCGGCCTGGGAGACGCTCTTGGGCTCCCGGCCGTCGATCTTGAGAATCACGTCTCCCGCCTTCAACGGAATCGTCGAATCGCTCGACGCCTTCACGACCAGGACGCCGGTCTTGGATCCGAAGTACTCGCCCAGGTCCGGGTTGAGGTCGACCAGGTCCAAGTCCGAGAACCGGTCGTTGATGAAGACGCGGAAATCCCCATCGCCACCATCGAAGTCGGGCATCTTCATGCGGGGGAGGTCCTGCATGTGAGGCATCCACATCCGCATGCTCATTTTCACGTCTTCCGCGATGATCCGCGCGGTGCGAGTCTCGGTGCCCCGGCGATACTGGACCGTCACGGTATCCCCGACATCGAGCTTCTGCGCGAGGTCGATCAGCTTCTGACCGGGCCCTGATTCATCCTCGTCCTCGCTCTTGACACCACCGAGGGCAGTGCCGTTGAAGCTGGTGACGATGTCCCCGGCCTTGAGGCCGGCCTTGTCCGCGGGACCATCAGGCGTCACCTCCTTGATCCGGGCTCCGACCTTGTCAGTTGCGGAATCCGCCCGGGCGTCGATCATCACCCCGATCCGCGGCCGTCCCCCAACAACAAACCGGTAGTCATGGTCGTGGTCCTGAGCGAGCGCATCGCTCACGGGTAGCGCGGTTAGAGCGGACAAGACGGCGAGCGCCGCGGCGCTCAACAAGCGCGGCATAAAGTCTCCCTCGGTTTTTGGGTTTTCGGCGGTCGTGCTGTTGCAGGAAAGGATGCTGGGGGCGGGACGACGGTCGCAGCGGATCGGGAACCGGGTGTTAGCCGCTCCTGGCCCGGGCCCAGAGCCAGTTGAGACCCCCTAACAGCAAGGTCACCCCCAGCGCCGCCCCATCCCGCCAACTCAGCCGGGTCACGATCGTCAGCGAGAAGAGAATTCCGGCACCGGCCACTACCACCCCGGCCGGCAGGGTGAATAGCGGTGCGGGAGCAAGCTCGCGCCGCCTCAGCCGGACCAGCGCAGCGCATATCATGGCGTAGATGACCAGACGGGAGATCACCGACAATGTCAGGTTCTGCAGAAAGGTTCCGCTCGCAGCCAGCAGCCAGACCAGGGTGGCGTACCAGAACAGCGAGACGTGCGGAGTACGAAACTTCGGGTGGATCCGGCTGAAGGCAGCCGGCATATCACCCTGCTCGGCCATCGCGAAGGTGAGACGCGAAACATTCAGAGTGACCCCGGCCAGATAACCGAAGATCGACACGAGTGCCGCCGCACCCATGATCTTGGCGCCCGCTATCCCAGCGAACACTCCCGCCGCGGCCGAAAGCGGCCGCTCGCTCACGGATGGATCGGGTAACACGTGGACGACGACGAACTGCGTCAAAGTGTAGACCAGCGTGACTACCCCAAGCGCCGCGAAGAGCGCGAACGGCGCGTCGCGGCGGGGATCTTTCGCCTCGGCGAGCGGCAGGAGCGCGCCCTCGAATCCTCCGTAGGCGAAGACGAGCAGCAGGATCGCCTCCAGCCAGGTTGATGGCGGAGCCGCAATCGGCTGCGGATGTATCCCGTGGGAAGAGAACGCGAAAACCAGACCGGCAATCATGAAAAGACCGAGCGGCACCAGCTTCGCGACCGCAAACAGATTGCTCGCCGCCGCTCCAAACCAGACTCCTCGGAAGTTGAGCACCGCGAGTCCACCTATGATCACCGCCAGGATCAGCCGGGAGGTAAGAGGTTCCGAGGCGGCGGGCCAGAACTCCTTGAGCAGAATGATGAAGAGGTTCGCGTTAGTGGCTGCCGCGGTGATGCGAGCGAGGTAGAGGAGCCAACCGGACTCGATGCCTACCAGTCTCCCGAAGGCGACCCGCGCATAGAGGTACGGCCCGCCCGCCCCACCGAACCGGGATGCCACTTCGGCCACACATGCTACGATAAACCCTGTCCCGATGGCTGCGAGCACCCACGCCAAGGGACTGGATGAGCCGAGCTTTCCCGCCACGATCGAGGGAA
The DNA here is from genome assembly GCA_035472975.1 of Gemmatimonadales bacterium. GTDB lineage: Bacteria > Gemmatimonadota > Gemmatimonadetes > Gemmatimonadales > GWC2-71-9 > DATBGE01. The sequence continues at coordinate 351 of DATIOP010000109.1, read as the reverse complement.
GACCAAACACGCTGCTCCCGACGATCGAGTTGATCATCAGGGCAGTGAGGGACCACCGCCCCATGGTGCGGACGAGCGTCGGGGGAGGGGTCAGGGAAGGTGGGGATGTCAGGATGTTAGAATGTTAGGATGTGACGAATGTAACGATGTATGGATGGGGGACGTGGGAATGTGAGGAGGCTCCGGCATCAGGGAGCGGTTGAGTGCGCCTCGACCGCCACGGGCCGCTTGCGTGTTCTCCACGCCTTGACCCTGGAAGCCAGGGTGTCGAAGTAGGTGTAGAAGACCGGCGTCACATAGAGGGTGATCAGCTGGGAAAAGGCGAGGCCGCCCACCACGGCGACGCCCAGC
>DATIOP010000108.1:0-2282 GCA_035472975.1 Gemmatimonadales bacterium | reverse complement strand
CGAACCTGCAGTCCTCCTGGGTAACCATGGGGCACAAGGTGGGACAGGTGGCGCTTCGCTTCGGCGCCAACGATTACGGCAGCCTCATGATGGAGGAGAACGTCGTCTCTTCCGCCGGAACGACCTACCGCACTACGGTGCAGGAAATGGAGCGGATCATCCGGGATGCCGGGTACACCGCCCGCCGCCGCCGGCAGGACTATTCCATCATCGAGGAGATGGTGGCGGCGTGACCGGGGAGGAAGGCGGGCCACCCGTGACTCGCCCTGCGATCCGGGTAGGAATAGGGTATGACTCGCACCGCCTGGTACCAGGCAGGCTCCTCATATTGGGCGGACAACGAATACCCTCCGAATTGGGACTGGAAGGTCATTCCGACGCCGACGCGGTGGCCCATGCGCTCACCGACGCCATCCTGGGGGCTGCGAGTTGCGGTGACATCGGGAAACTCTTCCCCGACAGCCATCCTCAGTGGAAAGACGCCGATTCCATTGGCTTGCTCCGCACCGCCTGTGAAATGGTCCGTGGGCGCGGCTTCCGCCCGGTCCAGGCCGATGTCACGGTGATAGCTGAACAACCCAGGATCGGACCGCACGCGCCGGCCATGATCGCCGCTTTGAGCGAGGCCACCGGTATAGCCCCTTCGGCCCTCTCGATAAAGGGCAAGACCAACGAGGGGATGGGATTCATCGGGCGCGGTGAGGGCGTCGCCGTCATTGCGGTGGCGACTGTGGAGGCGTTCTGATCGAGCAGTTCCTGCAGAGTCTGACCGAGCTGTCCCCGCTAGCGGTCTACTCCATCATCGCCCTCGCGGCGTTCGTGGAGAATTTCTTTCCGCCCGCCCCATGCGACGTGATCGTCGCTCTCGGCGCTTTCCTGAGCCATAACGGCGTCATTGATCCGTGGGCAGTCTTCGGCATCACCATCGGGGTGAACCTGCTGGGGACGATCGCAGTCTACGGTCTGGCCCGGAGGTTTGGGCCTGCGTTTCTCGCGAGCCGTACCGGGCGCCGGTTGCTGCCTCCGGCCGCGATTGTGTGGATGGAGCGGGAGTACCTGCGGTTCGGGATCGCCGGAATCTTCATCAGCCGGCTCCTGCCGGGCTTTCGCTCGTTCGTTGCCCCCTTTGCCGGACTGGCGAATCTCTCGCCTGCGAAGGCGCTGATCCCGATCTCGGCGGCCGCCACACTCTGGTACGGATTCCTGGTCTACGTCGGAGTTCAGCTGGGTGAGGAATGGGAGGCGATCAACCGCCTCGTCTCCAGTCTCAATCGCACCCTGGCGATCATCGGTGGCCTGCTGCTGGTGGGGCTGGTTCTCTGGATGTTTCTCCGCCGAAGGCGCACTCGGCACGACCGACTGCGGAGCCGGTTTCAGGAAGCTCTGGCGCGGGCCGGCGCCGGTGGCATGGACCCAACTGCTTCTGCCGGGGCCGCGACCGTCTTGTTCGAGTTGGCTCAGGGAGACAGGCAGATTCTGCGAGAAGACCTGCTGGCGATCGAGACGCGGCTACGCTCTGAGTGGAGCCTGGCCGAGCCGTCATATGAACCTGGCGAAGGCACCGATACCGCGACCCTGAAAGACACGGCCGAGCTTCGCACCTTGCTTACAGAGCGTTACGACCTGGCGGCGCGCCTCGAGCTGGCCGATTTGCTGCTGCGCATCGTCTCATCCGACGGCGTCATCAGCCGGCATGAGAACCGGCTGATGCACCGCGCCGCCGACCTGCTCGGCATGACCCCCGATGACCTCGCGGAGGCCCGCCGCCGCGTCAGTGCGAGTTCGGGAACACCTGAAACGACTTCTGCGAACTCTGCCCCGCCACGTCAAACACCGTCAACGTGACGGTATAGAACTGGTTTGGTGCCGAGTAGACGTGGGTCACCAGTTTTCCGCTACCCGACTTGCCATCTCCAAAGTCCCACTTATAGCTCCCGATCCCGACATCGTCGGTCGAGGAGGAGGCGTCATAGTCCACCATCCCGCCACTCGGAAACGCGATAAAGTTCGCGACTGGAGGATTCCCGGCGCGCCCACCGGCAGCGGGGAGCGTAAACGTCTTGGTCAGCGAGCTGGTCAGGCCGCTCGCGTCCTGAACTGTCAGCCGAGCGGTGATGGTTCCCCCGGCAGCGTAATTGTGATGCGGCTGGATGCCCGAGCCGTTGGTCGCGTCGCCGAAGGCCCAGCTCTGTGAAACCACTCCCTGATCGTCCTGGGATGACCGGGCATCGAAGTCGCATCCCAGAGCCGTACAGGTGAAGTCGAACTTGGCGAGCGGCGGC
>DATIOP010000107.1:0-3193 GCA_035472975.1 Gemmatimonadales bacterium | reverse complement strand
GCCCGAGTCTGCACGTTGCTGGTGAGACTCACTTCGAGCGGAATCTCCCGGTCCCGGACGTAGGCGAGAAGTGCCGGATCCTCTCCCAACCGGGTGCCGTGCCCGATCCGCTCCGCCCTGCATTCATACAACGCTTCGGCGATCGACTCGGCTCCCGCAGCCTCACCGGCATGCACAGTGATGCCGAGTCCTCCCCGCGCAGCGATCTCGAATGCGGAGCGGTGAGGCGCCGCGGGTTGCCCTGCCTCACCGCCGGCGATATCGAAGCCCACTACGCCGTGCCCTCGCGCGGCAACAGCGGCTCGGGCGATCTCCTCGGAGACTGGCGGGGCGAGGTGCCGCAGCGTACAGGCGATGAAGCCGGTGCTGACTCCCACGTCCGCTTCCCCTCGACGCAGCCCGCGTCCGATCGCCGCGAGCACGTCCGGCATCGCGAGCCCATCGGTGCAGCTCAGGACCGGACAGTATCGCACCTCGAGATGGCGAACGCCGTCGGCACCGGCGTCTACCACCATCTCGTACGCCACCCGTTCCAGGGCCTCCGGCGTCTGCAGAACGGCAATCGTGAGCGCGAACCGTTCGAGGTACTCCGCGAGATCTCTCTCTCCATCCGCCTTCATGAAGCGAGCGACCTCGACCGGATCCTTCGATGGGAGGTTCACTTTCGCGGACTGGGCCAGCTCGATCAGTGTTGCCGGACGCAGCGAACCATCGAGGTGCACGTGCAGCTCCGCCTTGGGCAGGCGGACCAGCAGCTCAGGCGAGAGCATCGTCGTCTGGAGAATCGCCGCGGCGACTGGAAACGATTATTCGGAGAATCGCGCCGTTGGTAAGCGTTTGGTCGAGAGGAAGGTCGAGGCCTCGACCGTCGGTGACTCTGGCCTTCCCCGATTCCAGCGACTGGCTCAACTGCGGCTCGGCGAGACGAATGCCTTCGGCCACCAGCGTCCCCGCGGGTAGATCAACTGCCCGCTGGTTCAGATATACCCGGATCGTGTCCGGCATCAGCGGGCAGGCAGGAGGCGAAGGCTCTCCGGAGGAACGACCGGCTGGGGGAGACGGCGGAGATACTCGCGCAGGGCGTCGGTGCCGGTAAGATCGCTCGCGGTCACCGGCCAGCGACTGAGCAGCCCGCTGGTGGCGCAGCCCTTCCCGGATGCGCACTTGGTGCCGCCGAGCATGAAGGATTCTCCCTCGACAAGGTGGCGGCTGATGACGACCTGATAGGTGACCTTGGGTTCCAGCTCGCGGCCACTGGAGAATCGCACCGACCTGACGCGCTGCAGGCTCGGCTTCGCCGGGGCGTAGGTGAGAGTGGCGCCCGAGATCTCGCAACAGGGCGTTTCTCCCTCGACCAGATGCTCGAAGACCCAGCGGAGGTCGTCGCCCCGAATGCTGAGTTTGAGCAACTGCTCACCGCCCGGAACGGCAGCGCGGAGGTCCTGCTCGTTCACGTCGCCCGAGTTCAGATCCTGGGCACCTTCGGGAGCGGCTACGATGGCGAGGTCGGCCCGCATGATGCTCCGGTAGGCGTCGGCCATAAGCCGGAGCAGCGATCCTCCGGGACCGGCGGATGCCGGCAGTTTCATCGTGGCGACGGTCTCATCCGCCGGAGCAACGTAAAGCTCGGGCGTGTCGTTAGCCGGTGCCACCGCAGGCAGCACGACTGGCGCACTCGCCGTCGTTGGCGTGGTAGCAGGTGTCCCCGGTCTCACGAACAACGCCCGCGCGGCGAGGGCTGCGGAGTCGGGAACCAGCTTCCACGACGTGCCGGCGAACGCCGCAGGATCCAGCTGCTTCCGGCGGCGAACCTCATTGATCAGCAGGTCGCGGATCCGTTCACCCCGGTCGTACACGACCGGAGCATCGCGAAGCATCGGGTAGTTCCCATCTCCCGACTGGCGGAGACTCCCCAAAGCGAGGGTGAAGCTGTCTGTTGGCTGCACCGGCTTGCCACGCACCGACAACTCCGTGATCCGCGATCCGGCGGGTCGAGACAGATCCACCGTGTACTCGGCGCCACCGATCACGTCGTAGTTGGGCCCCGGTACATAGGCGTTGGTAAAGACGGCGCCGGCCGAATCCACGTACCAGTATCGCGCGCTCTGCTCCAGGTAGCTTCGAAGCCCCTCACCCGAGATACGCACCGCGCGCAGGGTGTTTTCCGATGGGTAGATCCGGTAGACCTCCCCGACGCTGATTTCCCCGGTGTCGAAGCCGGCGCGGATGTCGTAGATCGGCGTGGAGGCCAGGTCCGCGCCCGCGGCGCGACGCTCGACCTCATTGATGAACCGGATGAGCGGAGTGTCCTCGACCCGCCCGGTCGCCGCCCGCATGAATCCACTCGCCTCACCGATGACCTGGGACATCCAGCCCGAAACCATCGCTTGTTTTTCGGCGAGACGTTCCTCGACCCGGCGCGATGGAGCGACTCCGTCGAGCAATACCCGTCCCGCTCGAACGCTGGTCACCCGCCAGGTGCCGCTGCGCCGAGTCAAGAGTATGTGAACTACGGCGAGACTCTGCCCGAACGGCTTGGGCTGGACGAAATGCACTCCTCCCCGGACCGAGTCCACCATCTCGCGATGAGAATGGCCGACGACCACGAGGTCGGGGCGCCCCGACCCTTCAGCCAGGCTCGCCGCAACATTCTCGGCGCCTACACCCGTGGTGTCATAGCTGCTGGCCCCTTCCAGACCGGTGTGGGCGAGCACTATGGCGAGGTCCGCGTCCTTCCGCATTTCACTCAACGCGGTTCTCGCCTCTTCGGCGATCGGGGTCACCCGCAACCGGCCGTGCACCTGATCCCGGTTCCAGACCATGACGCCGGTCGTGATGAACCCGGCGATCCCGACCCGAATCCCGTTCCGTTGGAGAACCACATAAGGACGGAGCGCCAGGGTGTCCTCAGGCAGGACCCGGATGTTCGCGCTGACAAAGGGGAAGGTCGCGGCCGAGAGCGCGCGATCGAGGAGCGGCACGCCGAAATCGAAATCGTGGTTCCCGACGGTGGCCGCGTCGTATCCCACCTGGTTCATCGCGTCCACGATGGGATGGGGGTCCTGTGGCTCGATCCCGCCGTAGTAGGTCGCGAACGGGGTGCCTTCGAGAGCGTCGCCCGCGTCGACGACGACGACCTGATCAGGATAGCGATGGCGGAGAGAATCGATTGCCGTGGCGGCGCGGGCCAGGG
>DATIOP010000106.1:0-3509 GCA_035472975.1 Gemmatimonadales bacterium | reverse complement strand
AACCTCGCGACACTGCTCGACTACCGCTATCGCTCTGAGTGGAAAGCGGAACGCGCCCAGCATGGGAAGGGGAAGAATCAGACCGGCGCCTCGTCCGAAGACGTGTACCTGCCGGTCCCCGCCGGGACCGTGCTCAAGGATGTGAGTACCGGCGAAACGATAGGCGAAGTCCTGGCGTCGGGCGACGAGCTGCTGGTCGCCAAGGGAGGACGAGGCGGTCGAGGTAATGCGCGCTTCGCCACGGCGACTCATCAGTCGCCGCGGGAATGGGAGCCGGGTGAAGAAGGCGAAGCACGGGAGATCGAGCTCACCCTCAAGCTCATCGCCGACGTGGGTCTCGTGGGAGAGCCGAATGCCGGCAAGAGCACCCTGCTCTCGGTAATTTCAGCCGCTCGACCCAAGATCGCCGACTATCCATTCACCACACTCACCCCCAACCTCGGTGTGGTCGGGTTAAGCGGACACCGGACCTTCGTCGTCGCCGACATCCCCGGCATCATCGAGGGCGCGCACCAAGGGAAAGGGCTCGGACTACGCTTTCTGCAGCATGTCGAGCGCACTCGACTCCTCGCCTTCCTCGTCCCGCTTGACGCGCCGAATCCTCAGGCGGTGTATGAGGGACTTCGCAAAGAGATCCATCTTTACAGTGACGCCCTCTTCCAGAAGCCGCATGTCGCAGTGCTCTCCAAGCGGGATCTGGTGCCCGCCGGTGATCCGCTGCCGCAGCTGGAGCTGGATGATGCCCGCGGGGTAATCACCGTGTCGTCCGCCGCGGGCACCGGCCTCGAGGAGTTGAAGGAGTACTTGTGGAAGGCGGTGAGCGAAGTAAGAGCCGAAGAGCCTGCAGCCGGTGGACCAGATGAATTGGGAGTGGAAGAGGAATGGGAGACCTAGACGACGAAAGGGCCATGTATCTGGCCATCGCGATGACACCGGGCATTGGTCCCCATCGTCTCGCCACTCTGCTTCAAGCTTGCACAACATCACTCGGCGCCCATTCGGCGCCGTTCGCGTTTTTAAGTGCCTTGCCCGGGTTTTCACGTCCCGCGGCGACGGCGGTGCGCGAGGCACGCGTCGAGGAAGGGCACCGCCTGCTGCGACAGGCCGAGGAGATGGGCGCTCGCGTGATGACTCTGCTGGATGCGGACTATCCGGCGCTGCTCCACACCATCGGCGAGCCGCCGCCCGTGATCTTTCTCCTCGGCAATTGTGGCCTGTTGGATTGTCCCGCTGTTGCGATCGTAGGCAGCCGAGACCACTCGCCTTACGGCGCTGAGGTTTGCCGAACGCTGGCGACCGCTGCGGCTCGGCGTGGCATCGTGGTCATCAGTGGGATGGCGAGGGGTCTCGATGCCGTGGGACACGTTGCGGCGCTGGACGCGGGCGGCGGCACGATCGGTGTTCTGGGCAATGGGTTGGGCGTGGTATATCCCGCGGCCAAACGGGCGCTTTACGAGCGTGTGGCCGCCCAGGGGCTGCTGATCACCGAGTTTCCTCCGGGCGAGCGGCCGAGCGTCTATACCTTCCCCCGTCGGAACCGATTGATCAGCGCGCTGGCGCGAGCCACGGTCGTGATCGAAGCAGCTTCAGGCTCGGGTGCCTTGATCACGGCCGACGCCGCCTTGGAACAGGGAAGGGATGTCCTGGCGGTTCCGGGAAACATCACCAGCCACACATCCGTCGGTACCAACCGCCTGATCCGGGATGGGGCGGTGCCGGTGTTGGAGGCGGCGGACTTGCTGGGGTTGTACCCCGAGGCGGACGAGACGGACAAGCTTGCCCCGAGCGGAAGCGAGGGGGCGGACGGGGCGGACGAGGCGGTCAAGAACCGTCGAACGGTCGAACCGGCCGAGCCTGACTTCACTCTGACGCCCACCGAGCAGCGGTTGCTCGGGGCGATGGGGACAACACCTGCGCTGGTCGACGAGCTTGCCGCCAAGGCTCAAGTGCCGGTTCCTGAAGCCCTGTCGGCCTTGTTCACGCTGGAGCTGGCGGGTCGGGTAGAGCAATGGGCGGGCGGGCTGTTTGCGAGGGCGAGTCCAGTGCGGCACTAGCCAAGCGACGGCGGTGCCTCGGGTTCGCGGGTTTCACGCTTCTTGCTTACTTTTTGGGGCACCCACAACCGTCAATTGCATGGTCACTGGTCCCACCTGCGTTCGTTGCGGAGAGGTAATCACGCCCGGCGCGCGCTTCTGCATGAAGTGCGGCGCCGATATCTCCGGCGAGCAGGGGAGTGTGGCCACCGCAATGATGCCCGCCGCCCAGGAACGGGACGAGCACGAGGTCCTGCTCGGCCTCCTCAAGCAGGCCACGATCGGCGACTACGAAATCCTGACCGAATTGGGCCGCGGTGGCATGGCCACCGTGTACCTCGCTCACGACATCGCGCTGGACCGGAAGGTAGCCATCAAGATGATGGCTCCCGCCCTGATGATGATGGGCGAGGGCATGGTCGAGCGCTTCAAGCGGGAAGCGCGCACCTCCGCCTCGCTCAGCCATCCCCACATCATCCCGATCTACGGTGTGAAGAGCCAGGGCAAGACCCTGTTCTTCATCATGAAGTTCATCGCCGGTCGCTCGCTGGAATCCATCATTCGGGACCGCGGAGCGATGCCCCTCCCGATGGTGCGGGCCGTGCTCCAGCAGGTGGGGAGTGCCCTGGGCTACGCTCACCGCCGCGGGGTGGTCCACCGCGACGTGAAGCCCGCCAACATCATGATCGACGAGGAGGGTTGGTCCGTCGTCACCGACTTCGGCATCGCGAAGGTCGCCGAATCGCGCGGGCTCACCATGACCGGCATCGCGGTCGGAACTCCCTCCTACATGAGTCCCGAGCAGTGCGCGGCCAAGGACATTACCGGCAAGTCGGACCAGTACTCGCTCGGCTGCGTCGCCTACGAGATGCTGACCGGCAAGCAGCCGTTCGAGGCCGATTCGGCGATGGCGATCATGTTCGCCCACTTCCACGAAAAGCCGAAGCCGATCGGCGAGCTGCGGAAGGACTGCCCGCCCGATCTCGCGGCGGCGGTGATGCGGATGATGGAGAAGGCGCCCGACGCCCGCTGGCCCAGCATTGAAGAGGCGATCGGTGCCATCGGCGCGGCTCCGATGAATCACGACGACCCGATCCGGCTGGAAATGATCGAGCTGGCGCGTCGCGGCACCGCCCGCCTCAAGCTCGACGCAGTCCCGGTCCCGCCCACGAGCCCCGCACCGCTTGGCCGTCCCTCTGACAAGACCACCCCGATCCCGGCTCCCCGGGTCATGTCGGTCGCCATCGCGCCGGCCAGCAGCTCGGTGATGGTGGGAGACGCCATGCAGCTGACGGCTACTCCACGGGGCGGCGGTGGAACCATGGTGCCCAGTTCGATCAAGTGGTCCTCGAGCGATACCGCGGTCGCGGAGGTTTCCTCCTCGGGCCTCGTCACGGCCTTGGCTCCGGGCAGTGTCAGCATTACGGCGGCGTGCGAGGATGTGAAGGGGACCGCGAGTGTCACCGTGACACCAGT
>DATIOP010000105.1:0-6199 GCA_035472975.1 Gemmatimonadales bacterium | reverse complement strand
GCAAAGGAAGCGGGGCAGGGTCCGTTGCTGCCGATCATGCCCGCCGTGGCCAACGCGATCTACGATGCGGTCGGGGTCAGAGTCGACGAAGTGCCGATGAGCCCGCCCAAGGTGTACAAGGCGCTGCAGGCCAAGGCCAAGGGAGCCGAGCCGCGGTTCGGTCCCACCTCGACTCCGCACATCACTTGGCGGGAGCCGGTCTGCGTGCGCACACCGGCCGAAGGTGGTGACGGTAAGGCCATGCCGCGTTCCACCGCAGTCCCCACGGCCTGATCATGCTGCGCCTGCCCGCTTTCGCGCCCAGCTTCCCCGCCACGGTAGACGAGGCGGTTCGCATCAAGACCGCTCACGGGCTCGACGCGTCTTACGTCGGTGGAGGGACTGACCTTTACCCCAACATGAAGCGGCTGCAACAGACGCCACGTCATGTCATCGACATCCGTCGAGTGCCGGAGTTGGGTTTGCTGGACCGCGGAGCGGAAGGGCAGCTGAGAATCGGGTCGGCCGTGACGCTGACTCGGCTGATTCACCATCCGCTGGTGCGGCAGGAGTGGACCGTCCTGTCTCGTGCCGCGGCCACGATCTCGACTCCCATCCTGCAAAACATGGGTACGGTGGGCGGGAATCTGCTGCTCGACACCCGCTGCAATTACTACGACCAGACCTACGAGTGGCGGCGCGCGATCGACTTCTGCATGAAGAAGGACGGCAAGATCTGTTGGGTGGCTCCTTCGAGTCCCCGCTGCTGGGCGGTGCAATCGAGCGATCTCGCCCCCGTAATGGTCGCACTCGGCGCCAGTGTGATCCTGATGGGACCCAAGGGAAGCCGCTCCATTCCCGCGGCTTCGCTCTACCGGAACGACGGAATAGAGTTTCTCACCAAACAGCCGGACGAGTTGCTGGTCCGGATCGAGGTGCCCGCGCTGCGGACCTCTCGCGCAGACTACCAGAAGCTCAGACGCCGCGGTGCCTTCGATTTTCCGGTGTTGGGGGTCGCCGCGTGGGTGGATCTCGATCCCCAGGGTCTGGTCCGTGCGGCGCGGATTGTGGTTGGCGCTGTGGGATCCTGGCCGATGGAGAGCGAGGAAGCGGCGAAGGTGCTGGTCGGTCAGCCGCTCACCGACGAATCAATCACCGCCGCTGCCACTGCCGCCGCGCGAAGAGCCAAGCCGCTCGACAACACCGATTTCACGATCGGCTGGCGCAAGGATATGGTGCCGGTCTACGTGCGAAGGGCGCTGGTCAGTCTCCTGCGACCCTCGTCCCCGTCCGATGCAGCGGGCCTTCCACCGGCAGGATGAACCAAAGGGTAGTCCCCCGCCCGTAAACCGACTCGGCGCCAATCGTGCCGCCGTGCATCTCGACGAATTTTTTCGATAGTACCAATCCCAGTCCGGTGCCCTGCTGAGCCCGGCTGTGTGACGTATCCACCTGGCTGAATTCGTGGAACAGCCTGGGCATGTCTTCCGGCTTGATCCCTACTCCGGTATCGCTCACCGACACCCACACTGCCTCACGGGATACCAGGCGGGGTTTCTCGTCGTTGTCGGTGGAAATGGGGAGGGGCGCCCTGGTGGAGACTGCGGAAATGCTGACGCTGCCCCTCTCCGGGGTGAACTTCGAAGCGTTGGAGAGCAGGTTGAAGAGGATCTGCTTCAGCCTGGTGCCATCGGCAATGATCGTCATCGGTGTCGATCCGGCCTCCACCCGGACTTCCTGCTCCTTGCTGGTACGGAGGGGGGCCGTGTCGGTCACCACCCCCTGGATTGCCGCGTGCAAATCGGTCGGTGCGAGGTTCAGCGCCATTCGGCCGGCTTCGATCTTGGAGAGATCCAGCACCGAGTTGATCAGGCCGAGAAGATGCTTGCCGTTACGGAGAATTGAGGCGAGGAACTCCCGCTGCAGCTCGTTGACCGGGCCCATCTCCTCGGTCAGCATCAAGTCGGAAAATCCGTTGATGGCGTTGAGCGGGGTGCGGAGCTCGTGAGACATGTTGGCGAGGAACTGGCTCTTCAGGTCGGTTGATCGCTGCAGCTCCCGGTTCTTGTCCTCCAGGGCGCTCTGGTTGCGGCGAGCTTCGTCGAGCATCTGGGCTCGATCCACTCCGACGACGACCTGGTCTCCCAGGGTCTTGAGCAGCTCCAGGTCGTTCTCGCCGAAGGGACGGCCGTCCTTGCGGTTGTGTACGCTCACGGTTCCGATCGCGAGGCCGCTCGACCGGAGCGGCACGATCGCCGCGCTCCTCATCCGGGCGGTCAACCCCTCCACGTGGTAACTCCTCGGATCGGCCTGCAGGTCATCGCTCAGGAGCGCTTCGTCGTGGGTCACGACCCAGCCGGTCAATGAATGGTCGACCGGGATCAACCTGCCGGCGGCACCCTCCAGGAACCCGTCGGTCGCAACCGCCTTGAGAAAGCGCCCCTCTTCGACCACGAGGGTGATCACGCTGCCTTCGGCTTCAAGCAGCTGGGTCGCCGCCCTGGCGATTTCGCGGAAGAGATAGTTGGCATCGTCGCTCGAGCCGAGAAGGGTTGCGGCGAGGTGGCGCAGGCCCTCCAGCTCGCGATTGCGTGCGGCGGCGCGGTCCAGGGCGAGTTGAAGCCGTCGCCGCTGCTCCACCGCGATCCGTCGCCCCCGTCTCAGCGCGACGAGTGCCAGGACACTGGCCACGAGGCAGAGGAGAATACCAGTCCACTGCTGGTGGTAGATGAAGTAGACCCCGACCCATCCAATGATCACGGCTGCGGCAGTGATCGGTCGGGTGCTGTAGAGGCGCTGCCAGAGGGACTTGGGGGGAGTAGGCCCCCCAGGGAGGGTCATGGACTCAATGTTATGGGGCGCGGGGTCGATAGTCGATGGCCGGTCGTGGGAGGTTTGTTCTGCCCGGTTACTCCGTCAGCAGCTCGGTAAACTGAGTCTCACCCGTAGTGAGCATTCTCCTCAGGTAAGGGCGACAGAGGCCACAGCCGTCGCCGCACCCGGTTTCCCGCATCACGTCCTGGAGAGTCCATCCGTGCTCCCTCGCCAAGGGGAGAAGCTGGGCGAAGGGCATTTGGCGGCAGATGCAGGTGGCGATGAGGATGCCGGTCAATGGTCGATGGTCAATAGTCAAGAGTCGATGGTCTGTGGTCGAGAATCGCGGATCACAAGTCCTGACTCCGTACCAAACGCCGACTCAGGACCATCGACCACCGACCATCGACCATCGACCGGTCACGGATTAGTGGGCCTGACATCCAGCTCCGACACCAGCGCGCGCGGCGGCAGGGTCAGGGCCGCCAGGACCGTGTCGGCTATGTCCTCGGGCTGGAGAATGCGGTCGATATTGGGCGACAGCATCCCCTGGGATCGGATGAGCGAGGTATCGACCGAGCCGGGGCAGATCGTGATGACCCGAACGTTGTCCTTCCGTACCTCCAGCATCAGCGATTTTGCAAAGCCGAGTACGGCATGCTTGGAGGCAGTGTAGGCGGATCCGCCGACGAAGCCGTTGCGGCCGGCGAGGCTCGCGATGTTGACGATAGCGCCCTGTTTACGTGCCCGCATGGCGGGGAGCACCTCGCGGGTCATCAGGTAGAGGCTCCGCAGGTTGGTCGCCATTGTGGTATCCCAGTCTTCGACCGTCAGCTCTTCGAACGGCTTGAGCAGTGCGACGCCGGCATTGTTGACTAGGACATCGATCGTTCCCAGTTCCTTGACCAGCACCGATACAGCCGTCTTCACGTCGGCTTCGATGCCGACATCCGCCGGATGAACGGCGACGGGGATGCCCGCTTCTTCGAGTCCATCCTTGAGAGCGCGAAGCCGCGAGGGAGTCCTGGCGCAGGCGGCGATCTTGTAGCCGGCCTTTCCCAGGGTAAAGCAAATCGCGCGACCAATTCCTTCAGTCGCTCCAGTGATTAATGCTGTCGGCATGGACGGGAAGATAGCCGTGAGGCGTAAGGAGTGAGGGGTAAGGGGTAAGGAGTGAACAACGGAACCCTCACGCTTACCCATTGCTCCTCACTCCTCACTCCTCACTCCTTACTCCTTACTTTCAAGCATGACTTTCCCCGGAGGCCCAGCCAGCAACCGGCCCCGCCGCCCGCCCAAGCTCATCCAGGAAGCACCGAGTTGGCGAGAGCGGATGCGGGCTACCCGCCATCTGCCGGAATTCTTCCGGCTGGTCTGGGAGACCAACCGCCCCTATAGCGTGCTCATCGTGCTGCTCCGGGCGCTCCGGGCGGCGATTCCGATCGCGACGCTGTGGATCGGAAAGCTCATCATCGATGAAGTAGTACGGGTGCTGGGTCAGCCGGGAGCCGCGGCGTCAGACATTCAGGCCTACCGGCACCTGCTTCTCCTCGTGGCAGTCGAGTTCGGCATCGCAATCGTGGGCGAAATTCTGGCCCGTACCTCGTCACTCCTGGAGAGTCTCCTGGGCGACCTGTTCGCCAACCGCACCAGCGTTCAATTGATGCAGCACGCGGCGTCACTCGATCTCCAGCAACTGGAGGACGCCGAGGTCTACGACAAGCTGGAACGAGCACGCCGGCAGACGGTGGGGCGGATCGGGCTCTTCACCGGCATCCTCGCCAGCCTCCAGGACCTGATCACCCTCATCTCGCTGGCCATTGCAATCACGGTCTACGTCCCCTGGCTGCTGTTGCTCCTCGCTCTGGCAGTTCTCCCTTCGTTCCTTGGCGAGACGCGTTACGCCGCGCTCGGCTACTCATTGCTCTTCTCCTGGACTCAGGAACGGCGCCAGCTCGACTACCTGCGCTACATAGGCGCGAGCGATGTCTCCGCCAAGGAAGTGAAGCTCTTTGGCCTCTCCGACTATCTGGTAGGGCAGTACGCCCAGCTTTCGGACGAGTTCTACGTGGCCAACCGCCAGCTGGCGATTCGCCGCGCGGTGGTCTCCTCACTTCTCGCCCTGATCGGCTCGGTCGGGTACTACGGGGCATATGTCGCGATCATCTATCTCACCGTAACCCGGCATCAGTCACCTGCGGGACTCTTTACTCTTGGGGTCCTGACCTTCCTCGCCGCCTCCTTCCGGCAGAGCCGGGACCTGATCCAGCGGTTTCTGCTGTCGCTGGCCCAACTCTTTGAGCAGGCTCTCTATTTGGAGGATCTGTTCTCTTTCTTCGATCTCGAGCCCCGGATCCGCAGTACCTCGAGCGCAGTCGTAGTGCCATCTCCCATTCGGCTGGGGTTCCGCTTTGAGAATGTCGGGTTTCGCTACCCCGGCTCGGAGCGGTGGGCCGTACGGGGTCTCAGTTTCGTGCTCCAGCCCGGCGAGCGGCTGGCCCTGGTGGGAGAGAACGGTGCGGGCAAGACCACACTCGCCAAACTCCTCGCTCGCCTCTACGACCCCAGCGAAGGCCGCATCTTGCTCGACAGTCGAGATCTGCGGGAATACGACATCGAGAGTCTGCGACGTAATGTCGGGGTGATTTTTCAGGACTTCGTCCGCTACGACTTCCCTATTCGGGAGAACATCGCCGTCGGCGACATAGGCCGGCTGGAGGACCAACCGGCGCTCGAGGTGGCGGCAAGCCGAAGTCTGGCCGACAGCGTGATCAGCCGCTTCAAGGACGGGTATGAGCAGTTACTGGGGAAGCGGTTTGAAGGCGGGGCGGACCTCTCGGGAGGCGAGTGGCAAAAGCTGGCCCTCGCCCGAGCCTACCTGCGGGATGCCCAGCTTCTGATCCTCGACGAGCCCACCGCCGCCCTCGATGCCCGCGCCGAATACCAGGTCTTCCTCCGCTTTTCCGAGCTGACCCATGGCCGCATGGCGGTGCTGATCAGCCACCGTTTCAGCACGGTCCGGATGGCGGATCGCATCCTGGTGCTCAAGGAGGGGGAGCTGGTGGAGCAGGGGACCCACGGGGAGCTGCTGGAGAACAAGGGCCTCTACTCGGAGTTGTTCGGGCTGCAGGCGGCAGGGTATAGGTGAGCCGGCAGCGGTCAGCCTTCATCGATCCTGGTACTACGAAATGATCGCTGAGACCCACCCGCCCTCATTGTGAGGAAGGCGACACGGTAGGCCAGTTTCCTGATGACGATCGCTTCCTCCGGACGAAGCCAGCCCTGAGCCTCGCCGAGGATGGCGAGCCGGTGTAACGCCCCGAAACGGTCCCAGGCTCCTTCCCGCCCACTCCGACGACGAAGCCGCATCAGAGTAGCCCTCAGGGCGCCCTCGGGCAGCCGAGCC
>DATIOP010000104.1:0-4197 GCA_035472975.1 Gemmatimonadales bacterium | reverse complement strand
GCTGGTGTCGCTTGGGGAGGATCGGCGTCACGTGCTGGGTGGTCCGGAGGTTGGGGGTTGAGGGTGAGAGAATATAGCCGTAAGCCAAATGGCGGAATGGTGAATGAGTGGTCCGGTGGGGCGAGGGGCGCCATCAGCCGCCGGCTGTCAGACGGAGGCCGTCAGCCGTTAAGGGCCATCGGCAATTGGTAATTGGTAATTGAGAATTGGTAATTGGGCCGCCAGACCCACCATTCCGCCATTCGACCATTCACCATTCCGCCATTGTTAGATTCCCGCCACCATGCACACTCCCTCGATTCCCGGCTTCCGCCCCGTGCCGTTCACGGGCGTCATCTTCGTCATGGCCGAGGCGGCAAAGCACGGCTATCGGCCCAATAACGCGGACTGGTGAAACCTGGGACAGGGGCAGCCGGAGACTGGCCCGCTGCCGGGTTCACCACCGCGGGTTACGGCCGTGGCGATCGATCCGGCGGACCAGGACTACGCCCCGGTGCCCGGCATCTCCGAACTGCGGGCCGCGGTCGCCGAGCTTTACAATCAGCAGTACCGTCGCGGGCTCAAGTCGCAGTACACCGAGAAGAATGTGTGTATTTCGGGCGGGGGCCGGATGGGACTCACCCGCGCGGTCGCGGCGTTGGGACAGATCAACCTCGGCCATTTCCTGCCCGACTACACCGCCTACGAAGAGCTGCTGGACATTTTCAAGCTCTTCACCGCGATCCCGATTCTGCTCGATGGCGGGGGAGGCTACCGGTTTTCGGTCGAGGATCTGCGGCGTGAGGTCACCGGGCGCGGCCTCTCGGCGGTGCTCTTGTCGAATCCGTGCAATCCTACCGGCCGAGTCATCCAGGGGAACGAGCTCAAAGGATGGGTGAGTCTTTCCCGCGAGCTGCAATGCACGTTGCTGATCGATGAGTTCTACTCGAGGTATATCTGGGTGGGCAGGACGGACAAGGCGAACAGGGCGGACAGGACGGACAGAGCGAGCAAGGCGGAAGAGGCGGACAGGGCGGGTGGAGTTGGAGTGTCCGCGGCACAATTCGTAGACGATGTTGATCGCGATCCGGTGATCCTCTTTGACGGCCTCACCAAGAACTGGCGCTATCCCGGCTGGCGCTGCACCTGGATCGTGGGTCCGCGGGCGGTAATCGATGCAGTCTCCAGCACCGGATCATTCCTCGATGGTGGCGGGAGCAAGCCGATGCAGCGCTCCGCCGTGTCACTCCTGGATCCGGCGGTGGTCGAGGCGGAAACCAATGCGATCCGCCAGGCCTTTGTCCCCAAGCGCGCCCTGCTGCTTGAAGGACTGAGGAAAGCGGGGATGCGCTTCGACCTCGATCCCCAGGGCACCTTCTACTGCTGGGCCGATGTTTCGACCCTGCCACCCTCACTGAATGACGGGATGTCCTTCTTCCGCGCGGCGCTCAAGGAGAAGGTGATCTGTGTGCCCGGGGAGTTCTTCGACATCAATCCCGGCAAACGGCGGAGCGGTCGCCCCTCACGGTTCCGGAATCACGTGCGGTTCAGTTTTGGGCCCGAGTTGAAAGTCGTGGAGGAGGGATTGCGGAGGATACAGAAGATGGTGGCGGGTGCGAGGTAGGGGGTATGGGAGACGAGACGGGAGACGGGAGACGGGAGACGGGAGAAACGAACACCTCATCCCGAGTGCAACGAGGGATCTGCTATCCTATCAAAGATGCCAAGGTAGGGAAGCTAGATCCCTCGGACCCCATCGCTTCGCTCAGGGTGTCCTCGGGATGAGGTGCTCCTTCTCCCGTCTCCCGTCTCCCGTCTCCCGTCTCCCGTCTTCCGTCTTACGTCCCCTTCCTCGCCTGTAACGCCCGATACACCGGATAACTGGCAATCAGCAGTCCAAGGGAAATCAGACTGTTTCTCCGATCGGTAAGCACGTTGCCCACCAGGAAGGCCAGCGATCCCAATACCAGAAACCACGTCACCCAGGGATAGCCGACGGCGTGATAGGGACGCGGCAGTTCGGGTTCCCGCTTCCGCAGCACGAGAACCGCAAGGAATGATGCGGTGTATTGCACCACGTAAAAGAACGCCGCCAGAGCGAGAATCTGGTTGAAGGTCCCGCTCACGATCAGCGCGATGGTGGCGAGGGTCGTAATCAGCAGCGCCGGCACCGGCGTTCCACCGGGGTTGACGTTGCTGATGCCTCGGGCGATCAGCCCATCCCGGCTCAGCCCGTATGGCAGACGGGAGCCGATCAGGAGAATCGCGTTTGCCGCGCTGAACAGCGAAAGCAAGATCACCACGCGAACCACCGTGTCTCCCTTGGGCCCGAAGATCGCCTTGGCCGCCGCCGCTGCGACCAGGGTCTCTCCCGACATGGTGGACAGCGGTAACACCCGCATGAAGGCAACGTTGAGCAGCAGGTAGATCGCGATTACCGCCAGGACACCGCCGGCCATCGAGCGCGGAATATCGCGACCCGGATTCTTTACCTCTCCACTGAAATACAACAAGCCATTCCATCCGTCGTAGGTGTAGATGACTCCCTGACAGGCCAGAACGAGCGCGGTGATGGTTGGGATCCAGCCGGGTCCCGGGCCGCCCACAGCCGAGCTGACGGGATTTGCGGGGACGAACACGAGGCAGACAGCGGCCAGCCCGACCAGCACCAGAGTCTTCAGCAGACTGGTGATTTGCTGAGTGAGGTCGCCGGCCCGTATTCCTTTCACGTTGATGGCGGTAAGCAGCAACATCATCAGGACCGCGATTGCCACGGAATGGCCGTGCAGCACGGGAAACAGGACGTCGCTGTAGTCGCCGATCGTGACGCTGATCAGGGCATTGGCCGCGCAGCTCGAGAGCCAGTCGCTCCAACCGATCGCGAATCCCGCGTAGTCACCGAACGCGCGTCGGGCGTAGACATACTGCCCGCCGGACACGGGCAACATGGCGCCGAGTTCGGCCAGAGTGAGGGCGCCGAGCAGCGCGTAGATCCCGCCGACTACCCAGACACCGAGGAACCAGAGGGGGCTGGGTAGCTGCTTGGCGACATCGCCGGGGGTCCGCAGGATGCCGACACCGATTGTGTTCCCGACGATGACGGCGAGGCCGAAGGCAACGCCCAGGATTTGAAGGAGGTGGCCCCGCGAGGCGGGGGCGGCAGCGGCTTGCTCGGAAGGAGAACTCAACCCTAGGACTCGGCCCGGAGCTTCCGGATCTCTTCGGTGAGGCGGGGAACCACTTCGAAGAGGTCGCCGACGATGCCATAGTCGGCCACCTTGAAGATCGGGGCGTCCTTGTCCCGGTTGATAGCGACGATCGTCTTGGCGGTGCGCATTCCAGCGAGGTGCTGGATCGCGCCGGAGATTCCCACCGCGAAATAGAGCGACGGGCTCACCGTCTTCCCCGTCTGCCCGACCTGGTCTCCGTGCTCGCGCCATCCCGCGTCCACCACCGCGCGGCTCGCTCCAACCGCAGCGGTGCCTAGAGCGGCGGCCAGTTCCTCGAGCAGCTTGAAGTTCGAGGGATCCTTGAGACCGCGTCCCCCCGAGACGACGATCGGCGCCTCGGTGACATCAAGAGTGGCCTCTGCCGGGGCCTTGATCTCTTTCACCTTCACCAGCGCGGTGAAAGCCGGAACGTCGAACTTGACCGCTGCACCGGCCTTGCCCGATTCGGTTGGCGGAACGGTGTTGGGACGGAGTGAAACGATTGCCGGGGCGCCCTCCAGCCGGACGCGTTGCAGCACCTTGCCCGCGTAGACCGGCCGGGTCACCAGCACCTTGCCGCCCTCGGCTCCGATTCCAATCACGTCGGTGGCGCAGCCCACGCCGAGTCGTGCGGCGACTCTGGGAGCCAGGTCGCGGCCGGTTGCGGTGGCCGGGAAGAGGACGGCGACATGGCCTGAGGCAGCGGCCGCCAGGGTCGCAGCGAATCCATCGGGCTGGTAGAGACGGAAGTCGGGGTGGGCCGCGAGAAGCACCCGGTCGGCGCCCCATTTGCCGAGCTCATCAGTACCGGTCACGGAGCCGTCGCTCAGCACGACGGCGTCAACTGTCGCGCCCAGCAGGTCGGCGAGCTGACGCGCGGCGGTAACAACCTCGAACGAGACTTTGCGCAGCGCGCCGGAGCGGCTCTCGGTGACTGCGAGAATGGATGGCATCCGGAGTTCCTTGTTTAGCCGTTAGCCATCAGCCGTCAGCGTTGACCGTGAAGCTC
>DATIOP010000103.1:0-7990 GCA_035472975.1 Gemmatimonadales bacterium | reverse complement strand
GGGTTCGTTGGAGCACGCCAGCGTGGGCGAGGAATGGCAGCGGAGGTCGTCCATGGAAGGCGATCCAGGTTCCCAGCGTCATCGGGAGGCAGACCAGCGCGGCGATGAGAAGTCGGGAAGCCTGGGCTTGGGGAGGCCGATGGGAGCCGTTGATATCTCTGACCAGCCATGCGACAGCCGGCACCGCGAGCAGCACGTAGGCCGCGTTGGCGAGGTTGTGCTCGTTGCCCTTCTCGAGCTGAATCAGAGGAACCAGCCCTAACAGGAGGACGCCAGCGAGAGCGACGCCCTGGAGCCCTGGCGCTGCCACGCCTCGGACTGATCTGATGCCGAGGACCGTGAGCGGCAGCAGAATCAGGAAATTGGCCGCGATCACGACGAGCTTGAGCGCCAGAAGATCTACCGGTGAAATCCGTCCCGAACCGCCTTGGCCAAACAGGTGGTAGTACGTAGGCAGAGCGGCGACCGCGCCGATCACGAGCGCGGCACTCCGCGCGATAGCTGGCGCAATGGGACCCGGCTCTCCTCGCGTCCATCGATGCAGGAGCCACACCGCCGCCCCGCTGCCGGCAAGGAGGATGCAGGCAGCGAGGCCAACGATCGGATTGAGAGCGGTAAGCAGAGCGCCAGTGGCTGCCGTCCCGGCAAGCGAGAGGGGTCCCGCGCGGGGATCGAGAAGGAAGTAAAGCATCAGCATCATGACGCCGAGAGCAAACCCTCGGGACGAGATGTCTACGAACCAGACGATGTTTTGCCCATTCCGCCAATCCGCCGAGAGATACATCGCCGGGAGCAGGGGCCGACTCATGAGGCTATCGGCGAGATCGTCGCTCACGTGGACGGTCTCAAGCTCGGCCGAATGCACGGTGCGCTCGAGAAGTTGACGATGTTGGACCAGATGACGCCCGACGGCGATGGCCGGCCCCAGCGGATTGGCCCCCGCGAGCGCGAAGACACCGATGAGAAGTCCTGCTCCGAGTGAGCCGTAGACTCTGCGGCCCACCAGCCCAGCCGCGAGAGTCAGCAACACGAGGCCAGCCAGCGCCAGGAAACGGAGTGCCGTGAGTGGATCCACCCCAAGCATCCGTGACACTCCAGAGCCCATCCAGTGGAAGAACCAGTAGTACTTGAGCGGTTCACCGGCGAAGAACGGGTTTTCCGGAATGAGGCTGGGCGAGGGAAACCGCCGAACGATGGCGGTGTGCAGAAACCCATGCCAGGACGGGACCAGTCGCGGATTCAGCAGCTCGAGCGACAGGACATACGCAAGCCACCCTGCGGTCGCGACCAGAAGTCCGACCCAAAAACGACGGGGAGCAGGATGTGGCTCGGTGGTTTTCAGAGGGGCGGCCATGGAGCCGGAAGTTGGTGCAGGATCGGTGCTAAAGCCGTCACCTCCGCATTCCGCTGATCGAAAGTGTTGAGTCGGACCCCACGAGCAGAGAAGCTGGGATGCCCATCCCTCGGAGCGGTGCTAAACTACGATCTGGAACGGACATTGCTCCCGTCACCGCGCCGAATGTTAGCCCCTCGCCCTAGCCCTGAAGTTCCATAATGGAACGAAGCAAGGCCACCGCGCTCCTGCTGTTGGTCGTCGCCGTCCTGCTGCCCCCACACTGGACGGCCGCGGCCTTGGCTGGAAGCTCGCCCCACCTGGCCTCTGTTCAAATAGGGGTCTGGATATTCAAGGCGACACTGGCACTTCACGCGGTAATTCTCGCCCTGGCCTCACGACTTCCGCTTGGAACTGACGGGGCTTCAGCCGAGTCCCCTCCCGCAATACCGAGCTCAGGGAGCAGGATGGTGCTGGCGGGTCTGTTGATCGTTGGTCTAGCCTTGCGGCTACACGATCTCGGCGTCGGACTCTGGTTCGACGAGATCCAGACCATGGTGGACTATGTCCGGTTGCCGCTGGGTCAGATCCTGACGACCTACGACAGCCAGAACCAGCACATGCTCTATTCGGTCCTCGCGCGTCTGTCGGTTGATCTGTTTGGTGACGCGGGCTGGAGTCTTCGGCTGCCGGCAGCCCTGATGGGGACCGCGAGTCTCTGGGCGACGTATCGCCTCGCGTCGCGGTTGACCTCGGAGCGTGAGGCCCTGCTCGCGACTCTCCTGCTCACGTTCTCCTACCACCACGTCTGGTTCTCTCAGAATGCCCGGGGCTATTCCGGGCTCCTGCTGTTTTCACTGCTGGGGACCGAGGCATTTCTGCGCCTGATCGGGTCGTCTCAAGCCGGGTGGAAGACGGCGGTGTTCTACGCTACGTGCATGGCCCTGGCGATCTACACTCACGTGACCGCCGCGTTCGTCGTAGTGGCGCACGTTGTCGTCGCTCTAGTGATTTGGTGGCACCAGGGCCGAAGCCTGACCGCGCCGGTCCGCCGAGCGCTCGCGGCAATCATCCTGACCGGCACGTTCTCGTTGCAACTTTACGCGCTGGTGTTGCCCCAGTTCTTTGACACGCTGCTCACTCCGACGATGGCGGGGACGGACACGGCGTGGAAGGATCCGCTGTGGCTCTTGACCGAGACGCTGAACGGTCTGGCGCGAGGACTTCCGGGAGGATGGATTGTGCTCGTTGGCGGTCTCGTCGTCGCCGGTGCGGGCCTCTGGAGCTACGCACGCCAGAGTCTCGCTGTGGTATCTCTCTTCGTTCTCCCGGGCGTAATTACGATGTTTGCGGTGCTGGCGATGTCGCATAACCTCTGGCCGAGGTTTTTCTTCTTTAGCGCCGGCTTCGCGGTGATGATCGCGGTGCGAGGTGTTTTCACGATCTCCCGGCTGCTTTTCAAGACCAGAGGCGAGTTGCTCGCTACTGCCGCAATGGTGCTGGTCGCCGTTGGCAGCGCGCTCACGGTGCCCCGGGCCTGGCAGCCCAAGCAGGATTACGCCGGCGCCGCCGGCTTCGTCGAGGCTCGGCGGGCGCCGGGAGACGTGATCGTCACGGTGGATCTGACCCGCTATCCTTACGCCCGGTACTTCGGGAAGTCCTGGGACGAGGTGGACACCCTCGCGGCTCTCGAAGCAGCGGAAGGCCAGCACGCTCGCACCTGGGTGCTGTACACGTTCCCGATCCGGTTAGCGGCGGTCCAGCCGGAGATCTGGTCTCGCCTCGAGAGCCAGTACGACACGGCCGCGGTCTTCCCCGGCAGTGTTGGCGGCGGTGCCATCGTGGTCCTGGTGTCTCGTTCTTCCAATTCCCCGACGTGAGGCGCCTCGCGTGATCGAAGAGATCGTTGCAGACGAGTCGGGCCCCCGCGAGCGCGCGGTGTCGGTCGTGATCCCGGCATACAACGAGGCTGCCCACGTGGCAGAACAGGTTCGCGCGGTGGACGCGGTGATGCGCGACTCCGGATGGAAATACGAGATCATCGTGGTGGACGACGGCTCCAAGGACGGCACGGCTCAGGCGGCGGACGTCGACGGAGTCAGGGTACTCCGGCGGCGCCAGAACCAGGGCTACGGCGCGGCGCTGAAACTGGGGATTCACCGGGCCCAGCACGAGTGGATACTGATTACCGATGCCGACGGCACCTATCCGGTCGAGGCGATCCCCGAGCTGCTGGCAGCGACGGGATGCCATGAGATGGTGGTTGGGGCTCGGACCGGCGAGTCGGTGCGGGTTCCCTTCGCCCGGCGACCGGCGAAGGCTTTCCTGCGCTGGCTCGCGAGCTATCTGTCGGAGCGGGACATCCCGGACATCAACTCCGGAATGCGGCTCATGCGGAAGCGCCTGGTGCTGCGCTACGAGCACCTGCTGCCGGCGGGCTTCTCGTTTACGACGACGATCACCCTCGCGGCGATCTGCAACGGCCACGCGGTTGAGTACCTGCCGATCAACTACCGCGCCCGGCTGGGTGAATCGAAGATCCGGCCCCGCCACGCTTACGACTTCACGTTGCTCATCCTGCGGACCATCGTCTACTTCAATCCATTGAAAGTATTCATTCCGCTGGGCGCGTTTCTGGCCGTCCTCGGTTTGGCGAAGTTCGGCTATGACGTGTACAAGGACAACCTTTCCGAGAGCGCGGTCCTGGCGCTGCTGGGTGCCTTGATCGTCTGGGCCGTCGGGCTCCTCGCCGACCAGAATATGCGCCTCGGGTTGAGACGATGAAGCTCTGGGTCAAGGTCGCAGTCAGCGCCGGACTGCTCACGGCGCTTTTCCTGTTGCTTCCATGGCACCAGGTTCGGGATGCGCTGTTGCGCCTCTCGGCAATCGTCTGGGTAGGTGTGTTGCTCGGCTTCGTGTTGGGGCACACGCTCGGCGTAGTGAAGTGGCGGACTTTCGTGAACGCCGGCCGCTCCGATCTCGGCTTCGCCGACGCGGCGCTGTGTTATGGTGCCGGCCTCTTCGCCAACCTGTGCCTGCCCAGCATCGTTGGGGGCGATGTACTGCGGGCGGCCCTCGCGAGCCGCTTCACACGGCGACCGGAAGCGGCGTTCCTGGGCGGCGTGCTCGACCGAGTGACCGACATGATCGCCATGACGATCCTGGTTGCCGCCGGCGGATTGCTTTCCCACGATGCGCTGCCCGGAGTGGGCGGTAACCTGATCACGGTTTCCCTGATCCTGGGCAGCGCGCTGCTGTTGATCTTCCTGCCGCTCATGCTGCGGCGCCGGCTGAATCGCTGGCCGCGCCGTCTGCGCAGGCCGATCGGTCGCGCCCTGGTTGCGCTGCGCCGCCTCGCGCGGAATCCCCGCAGTGCCGCCAAGACGTTGTGTCTCTCGCTCACGATTCAGGGCAGTTTCGTCCTCCTCAACGCGTGGCTTGGCTGGCAACTGGGGATTCGAGTACCCCTGACGGTTTGGTTCCTGGTCTGGCCCCTGGCCAAGATCGCCGGACTCATGCCAATCAGCCTCGGCGGCCTCGCCGTGCGGGAAACCACCCTGGCTGCGCTGCTCGCACCGTTCGGAGTTCCCTTCGCGGTCGGCGTAGTGTGTTCGCTCCTCTGGCAAACCGTACTCATCTCGGGTGGCCTCATCGGCGGCCTCGTCTGGCTGGTGCTGGGTCGCCGGCGCGGCGCACCATTTGGCGCGGCAATCCGGCCGGCCGTGGAGACTCATTCGTCACATGCCTGAACCAAGGATCGTGATCCTCGGAGCTGGCCCTGCCGGGGTTGGCGCGGCACACTGGCTGCGCAAGACCCGCAAGGCCCAGGTCACCGTGGTAGAGCAGAACACGGTTGTTGGCGGAAACGCCGGCAGTTTCGAAGCTGGCGGTCAACGGCTGGACTATGGAAGCCACCGCCTGCACCCGGCATGCGACCCGGAGATTCTGGCGGAGATCCGTGACCTGCTCGGGGACGACCTGCTGGACCGGCCGAGGCACGGCCGCATTCACCTGCGGGGCAAGTTCGTCCACTTCCCGCTCAAGCCAGTCGATCTGATGCTGCGCCTGGATCCTCGGTTCGCCCTGGGCTCGCTCACCGACATGGGGAGAAAAGCCCTGGGTGGCAAGCGCGACGAAGGAGACAGCTTCGCCAGTGTCCTGTTGGCCAATCTGGGACCCACCATCTGCCGCGATTTCTATTTCCCCTACGCCAGAAAGATCTGGGGCAGAGATCCCGATACTCTCTCGGGGATCCAGGCCCGGCGTCGAGTCTCGGCCGGGTCGTTCGGAAAGCTGGTGCGAAAAGTCTTGTCCCAGGTTCCGGGCCTCAAGCCACCGGGAGCCGGACGGTTCTTCTATCCGAAGAAGGGTTACGGACAGATATCGGAAGCGTTTGCCGCTGCAGCGCAGAAGAACGGAGCGGATTTCCGATTAGGATCTCGCGTTGCCAAGCTGCACGGCCCGTCCAGCGCGCAGGCCCCCTGGATCATCGAGCTCGATCGCAACGGCAAGACCACGGAGGTGACGGCGGATTACGTCTGGTCCACCATTCCGATCACTGTCCTCGCCCGATCCTTGAGCGGGCGGGTCCCTGCCGAAGTTCGGGACGCGAGCGCGGCCGTCGAGTATCGGGCGATGATTCTGGTCTACCTCGAGCTACCGGTGGACCAATTCACCGAGTTCGACGCCCACTACTTCCCGTCCGCGGACGTGAGCATCACCCGACTCTCCGAACCCAAGAACTATGCGGTCGTCGCCGAACCCCGCGGGCGGACCACGCTGTGTGCGGAGCTGCCGTGCGAGGCCGAGGATGAGGTTTGGCGGATGGACGACGCGGGTCTGGGTCGCCAGGTGGCCGACGATCTCGCCCGGGCGGGCATTCCCCTCCCGGCGCCCCCGGTGGCGGTCCACACCCGGCGTCTCCGTCAGGCTTATCCCATCTACACCAGGGGCTATGAGGGGCCGTTCGGAACCCTGGATCACTGGGCCGAAAGTCTGCCGCGGCTGCTGACGTTCGGCAGGCAGGGTCTCTTCGCCCACGACAACACCCATCACGCACTCTACATGGCACGCGCCGCGGTGGACTGTCTCGAGCCCGCCGGGTTCAACGAGGACAAGTGGACGGAGTATCGGAAGGTCTTTGCCACCCACGTAGTGGAGGATTGAACGCAATGCGCTTTGCCGTTGTTGGAGCCGGCACCATCGGCCAGCTCCGTGCCCAGACGATCCGTGCGAATCCCGGAACCGAGCTGGCCGGCGTGCTCGACGTGGCCCAGGCCAACGCCGCGAAGGCGGCGGCAGGGACCGGGGCCCGGGTGTGCCAGTCACTCGAGCAGTTGTTGGAGCTGCCGGGACTCGAAGCCGTCATCGTGTCGTCGCCGCTCCAGTTCCACGAGCAGTCGGTCGTGGCTGCTCTCCGCGCGGGGAAACACGTGTTGTGCGAGAAGCCATTGGGCAACACCGTGGACTCCTGCAGGCGCATGCTCGATGCCGCCCGCGCGAGCGGGAAGCGGCTCGCGACGGGGTTCAATCATCGCTACTACCCGGCCATCAAGTTTCTCAAGCGGGCGATCGATGAGGGGCAGATCGGAACGCTGGACCACGTCCGCGTCTTCGGCGGGCACGATGGCCTCCACAACTTCCGAGCCGACTGGCAATACAAGGCGCCGGAGTCTGGTGGTGGCGCGATGATGGACGTCGGCATTCACATGACCGACCTCGCGCGGTACATCCTGGGTGATGTCGCCGAAGTCTACGGCGTGTCCAGCAACCGAATCTGGAAGGTCCCGGGCTCGGAGGACAACGCGGTAGCCGTGTTCCGCAGCCCATCCGGTATTCCAGCGACCTATGAAGCCACCTGGACCGAGTGGAAGGGTTATCGGTTCTACGTCGAGGCGTACGGCGACCGCGGGATGGTGAAGGGGTACTACGCGCCGATGTCCAATCTCCTGGTTACCCAGGACAAGCCGGGTGGCGCGCGGCGGAAGATCCGCAAACTGTATCCCGAAATCATGGTTCGGGAAAAGCTCAAGAGCTGGACTTCGACCGCCCTACTCTCGTTTCAGGAAGAGCTGGCCGATTTCCTTCGGATGATCAACGGGGAGACGGTGCCGCTCGCGGATGGATTCGCCGGCTTCCGCGCGGTTGAGATCGCCAACGCGGTCTACCAGAGCAGTGCGGAGTCCAGGGCCATCGCGCTGAGTCCCAAGCCATGAGCCTCGCCGACCTCTCCCTCCGCTCGGTGAAGATCCGGCTGTTCCTGACTTGCTGGATGGTGTACGTCCTTCATTTTGCCACCGATTTCGTGCGCGAGCACTATCTGGTGCTGAGCATCGTGGAGAACCACACCTTCCGGCTGGATCCGTACCTGGGGATGCACGTCGACATCTTCCAGAATCCACCGAACGCGCCACACGGAGGCGCCCATCACGGCGCCAACCCGGGCATCTCCTTCGTCGGAGCGATTCCCTACCTTATCACCAAGCCCGCGATTGACCTGGTCGTCAAGAAGACGCTCGCCGCGCGCGGGCCGGCGGACACGACGACCCAGTACAACGACCCGCGCTGGCGCCGGGTAGAGTTCTATCAGAAGGTCCGCCGCCTGGGCCTGGACGTGCGGTTCGGGTTGGTCGCAGCGGTAACTCAGGCCCTGTGCAT